>DFYM01000076.1 GCA_002383355.1 Candidatus Immundihabitans aquiphilus
GTTGCTGAAGAATGGGGGACAGCAGTAATAGTCCAGAAAATGGTTTGGGTATCAATGGCTTAGGTAGAATTGGCAAGTTAACTTTATGGTACCAATTACAAGAAAACTATTTTGATGGATTTGTAGTAAATGTAGGGCGCCAGGTAGGAAATGGTTTAGAAGATATAGCTCATTCTTTAGGAACAGATTCAACTTATGGCTCTATAGAGAAATTTTTGTTTGGTACTAGAGGGGAAAAGGATATTAAAATTATAGATAGAGGAGATAATCTTCTGCAGATATTTGGCAAACCAGTTAAAATCCTTGATAAGCATAGAAACCCCCGGGATATAGAATGGAGACAGAATGGAGTAAGGTTAGTAGTGGATACTACTGGCTCTTTTGATGACCCCACTCTTTCAGAAGATTATGAAAAAGGAAGTTTACGAGGGCATTTAGCTGCTGGAGCGCAAAAAGTGATAAATAGTGCTCCTTTTAAAATGAAAGATAAGTCAAAAAAAATTCCTCCCGATGCTGTTACTCTTATTTATGGGATTAATCATACCACCTTTAATCCTCATAAAGATAATATCATATCTGCAGCATCCTGTACGACTACTGGTCTTGCTCATATGATGAAACCTTTATTAGAAAAAAAAGAAACTTCCAATATCCTTACTGCTTCATTATCCACCATTCATGCAGCTACTAATAGTCAAAAAGTATTAGATTCTCTACCCGCTACCGGGACATCAGATTTACGCAAAAACCGTATGGTTTTTAACAATATTATTCTTTCTACTACTGGAGCAGCTGATACTTTAGAGAAAGTAATCCCTGAGATTGAGAGGATAGGATTTATGGCTGATTCTGTGCGCGTTCCCATTGATACAGTTTCTCTCATAATTCTTAATCTTACTTTTCATAGTTGTTTGAATCAAAAAAATGAACCAATAATTAATAGAAATTTTTTAAATAATATCTACAAAGAAGCGGCAGAAGGCCCACAAAAGGGTCTGCTGTGCTATAGCGAAGACCAAAATGTTTCCTCTGATTTAAAAGGTAAATTAGCAGCGATAGTTATTGAAGGGCATGATACCCATACTCGGACGGGTTTTATTCATCTTGGACCAGAAATGCTTAAAAATATGGATTTAGATACGGATAATGAATTAAATATCAATGTAACTCATTCTACCCTGTTTGGGTGGTATGATAATGAATATGGTAGCTATGTTCATTGTTTGAGTAAACTTATTGAATATATTGACGGCACTTTAACTTAGAAGAGAGTTCTTAAGGAGGGGCTAGCGAGTAAATTAAATAAGGAAGAGAAAATAAAGAAGGGTAATACTAATTATATTTTTTATTTTATTGGTTGAAGGTTAACTAACTATAATATTAGGGTCAGCCTAAACCCCAAAGGGGACTACAGTAATGTCCAAAATAAATATCCGTCAGATGACTTTAATCTCCTTATTTGCTGCTTTAACGGCGGTAGGTGCCTTCCTTTCTCTCCCCCTTCAACCTGTTCCTCTTAGTTTACAGACTTTATTTACTCTCCTGGCCGGGATGATGCTGGGAAGTGCAAGGGGAGCATTAAGTCAAGTAATCTATGTTTTTTTGGGAGTAATCGGTCTACCTGTTTTTGCCGGTTTCAAAGCCGGGATAGGTATTTTATTTGGACCAAGCGGTGGATTTTTGTGGGGATTTATAATTTGTGCTTTTCTGGTAGGGAAGATGATGGAAGGGAAAAGGGGGGAAAATATTTTTTACTATTTCCTGGTTGGTTTAATGGGGACCATAATTATCTATATTTTGGGCATAGCTCAGTTATCTTTAGTCCTGGGGATAGGGATAAGAAGGGCAATAGCCATAGGAATCTTACCTTTTTTACTGGGTGATATTCTAAAAATAATTGCTGCCTCATTTATCACTCGTAAATTAAAATCAATAATAGAATAGAAGAAAGCTAATTAGCTTAGCAATTCAAGGACGGAAAAATTCTGTGTTTCTACCCAACTTTCTATCTTCAGGGGGAGGGGGTATTATCTCTTTAATTATATATATTTTTAACCCCTCCTTTTTAAAATTAAGAAATTAATTAGCCCTCTTAAAAGACTTATGATATAATTTTGGCAAATATAAGAAAATACTATCTTTCGGGGCGTAGCGCAGCTTGGTTAGCGCGCTTGGTTCGGGACCAAGAGGTCGGAGGTTCAAATCCTCTCGCCCCGACCATCCAAAACATTGTCAATTTTGAGAGAAGAGACCCGCTCCAGCGGCTCTTCACCTGAGGAGGTCAAAGTCCGCAGAAATTTCTTTTTCTTTTAATGAGTGCACGCCAAAGGCGGACAGGTGTTAATTCCCGTTTGTTAAAGAGGTGGCATTCCGAAGGAATGACGTGGTATTTAAAACTTCCTTATAATTCGAAGTTAAAAGAAAGGGCAAAGGAACTCAGAAAGGCAGGAAATTTATCTGAAGTATTGCTTTAGAATGAATTGAAACAGAAAAAGATGATGGGACAGTCTTCTCCAACGCAAGATGAGCCTGAAATGAGTCCCTAAAGGTCAACACATTTGACTGGACAGGGACAAGAGTCATAATAACTATATGATGATGGTGATTATGATGAATGACTCTAAATTAAACAGAATAAATCAAATAAAGAGCTTTTTAGCAGAAACAGAGGCTGTAGAATTTAACCGGAAATCCAAAAAAGAGGCCTATTCCTGGATCGAAGAGACCTTGAGAAAATTTACTTATGTTATCCTCTCCAAAAAAGAAAAAGGACTCATCAGGAGATATCTCATGAAGATAACCGGCTATTCCCGGGCACAACTTGCCAGACACATCAAACAATACCGTAAAACCGGGCAGGTAAAAGTGAAAGAATATGACCGACATAAATTCCAGAAGAAATACACTCCCCGGGATATTCAATTACTGGCTAAAACAGCAGAGTTACACGATTCTCCCAACGGGGCTTCCCTAAAGAAGACCCTGGAGCGTATGGCAGTTGAATATGGTAATGAAGAATACGCAAATATAGCAGATATCTCGGTATCGCATATCTATAACCTGAAAAAGAAAGTCTCCTATCTACGCAGTGCCTTTTCCTACCACAAGACTCATAAAGGAAAGGCAAAGGGTATCGGCCAAAGAGGTAAACCCCAGCCCCAGGGAAGACCAGGCTACCTCCGGGTGGATACTATACACCAGGGAGATCAATATGGGAAAAAAGGAGTGTATCATATCAATACTGTAGACGAGCTAATCCAATGGGAGATAATAGGGGCAGCAGAAAAGATTACTGATGAATACCTTCTCCCCTTATTGGAGAAGATGATAGCCACCTATCCTTACCGGATCCTTAATTTCCATGCCGATAATGGCTCTGAATACATCAACCAGAAAGTAGCGGCGATGTTAAATAGGCTCTTGATCAAACTGACCAAAAGTAGACCCAGACATAGCAATGACAATGCCCTCATAGAGACTAAAAATGGCTGGGTAGTACGAAAATGGTTAGGCTATAGCCATATCAGGGGAGAACATGCTTCTGGAATTAATGATTTTTACTTTGCATGTTTTAACGAGTATCTGAACTTTCACCGTCCCTGTGCCTTTCCTACGGAAGTCATGGATAAAAAAGGAAAGATTAAAAAGAAATACTACTACCAGGATTATCAGACGCCTTATGAAAAATTAAAAAGTATCCCAGATGCTCAGAAATACCTCAAAGAAGGTATTACCCTGGAGATGTTAGATAAAAAAGCAAAAAGATATACCGATAATGAGATGGCTCAAAAAGTTCAAGTTGCAAGAGATAAATTATTTGATAAAATAGTAGTAGCATGACTCTTGGTTTCAGGCTCATATTTGGATTAGAAAAGACTGGGACTTGACTTTACTCGTCAGCAAGTAAATGGAAATATAATTTGACATATTTCCAAAATATGGATAAAATGGCAATATAAAAATCTATATGGTCAAAATTATGAAAAATTTTAAAGCAGGTATATATAAGCAACAATTTCAGTACAAAAGTTTTAGTCCCTCTTTTATTAACCATGAATTTGAATGGCAGGATAAGGGAATTGTTATTTTGTTAGCTGAAGCAATGCGGGTTTTGGGAGAGCTTAATGCTTATTCCTTTTTAATACCAGATGTTAATTTTTTTATCAAAATGAATGTAGTAAAGGAAGCAACCAAGTCCAGTATGATAGAAGGAACTAAAACTGAGATAGAGGAAGCAGTCTTACCAGAAGAAGAAATATATCCAGAAAAAAAAGATGACTGGGTTGAAGTTCAAAACTATATTAAAGCCATAAATTTTGCGATTAAAGAATTAAAAAAACTACCAGTTAGCATTAGTTTAATTAAGGGGACACATAAAATTTTGCTTTCTGGCGCTCGTGGCAAGCATAAATTGCCAGGAGAAATACGGCAGAGCCAAAATTGGATTGGCGGTTCTTCTTTAAATGATGCTTTTTTTATTCCCCCACATCACAGCGAAGTGCCTGAACTTTTAGCTGATTTAGAAAAATTTTGGCATAATAAAAATCTAACTATTCCCCCCTTGATAAAAATTGCAATTTGTCATTACCAGTTCGAAACTATTCATCCATTTTTAGATGGCAACGGCAGAATTGGCCGCCTTTTAATTGTATTACAACTGATTGATGCTGGAATTTTAGGAAAGCCATCTTTATACCTTTCTACTTTCTTGGAAAAAAATCGCGGAAGTTATTATGATTCTTTAGCAATGGTCCGTCAGACTAACAATTTAGAACAATGGATAAAATTTTTCTTAAACGGCATTATCGAAACTGCTCAAGATGGAATTGAAACTTTCAAAAATATAATTGTTTTGCGACAGCATTATGAGGAAAAAATAATGACTTTAGGAAGCCGTGCCAAAAAAGGGCAAAGATTTTTGTTTTTTATGTTTTCTCAACCAATTGTAAACACAAAAACCGTAGCTAAAGAATTGGACATAAGCTTTAATAGTGCTAACCGCTTGATTAAAATATTTATAGACTTGGGCATATTAAATGAAATTACTGGATTCTCCAGAAACCGATTATTCCTTTTGAAAGAATATTTAGATTTATTTAAGAAATAAAGAAATAAATAGTACAGGGGACCAAGAGGTCGGAGGTTCAAA
>DFYM01000015.1 GCA_002383355.1 Candidatus Immundihabitans aquiphilus
ATTTTCCGGTGGCGGCGGAGTCTCTTCTGCCGATGGGGTAGAAGGCTCAGCTGGTGCAGGTGCACTACCGCTCGGGGCGGGGGCTTCTCCCGCCTCTTCTGCCGGCGTTCCTCCCAGCCCTACTGGACTACCTGAGGTAGGAGCAGGAACAGAGCTGGATAAAACTCCGCTATCGGAAGCTGCTGAAGGTTTTGCTACCCCGGTCGACTCTATTTTAGCATTAGCGGCGCTAATTTCTACCTCTAGATCTCTTTGAATATTTTCACAGACCTCCTCGAGAGCAGGGCTACTCTCCATTGCCCTGGTAAACAAAAGAGAAATTTTTTCTGGAGCTAAACCTGCCTCAGAAGCCACTAGACTTAAATAACTCAATTCCTCGCTTATTTCGGCAATCTCTTCTACACTTTTACCTTGATTAATTCCCGTCTTGATTAGCCAGGATAGAGACTCCGGGGGGACCTCGTTTTCCAGACTATCCGCTATTACTTTCACTATTTCCTCTCCCTCATTGAGCACTAAGCCTTCCTGTTGGGCCTCGCTTAAGATTTCCTTGGCCTTCTTTAGATTCTCCGCTTCCGTAGACATAGCAGAAATTATGGCAGTTTTACTTACATTTTTAGCCAAACCTTCATTTACTTTATTAATGAGGGGCTCAGTGGGCAAATCTTCCTCTTGAGCCTCTAAAATAACCTCCAAGACCTTCTTTACGCTATAGGCATCAACAGATTTTTCTATACTATTTTCTATAATCTCTTTAGTATCTTCAAAAGGGATACCACTTTCTAAAAGCTTCTGGGAAGCCGGGAGAAGCATTTGATGCTTTTGAAAATCCGTATAGAGGGAGGAAGAATCTAAAAGGTCTTTTAGTTCTTCTAATTGTTTTTCCAAAGCTGCTGGCTCCTCAAGGGTTGCCTCTCCTGCCGAAAAAACAGGCAAGGATAGGGCAAAAGAAAAGAGAAGTAGCACCACCAGCAAGGTTATTAAATTTATCCAGCTTATTAAGCTTAGCGGAATTCTATTTTTGTTCATAATTTAGTTCCTCAGATTTAGTTCTCCAGTTAGCCAGTTAACCAGTTAACTAAGGGGAGAACTGGCGAACCGAGTAACCGGCTAACTAACTCACTCAGCTCTTCTGGCAATTGTTTATTTCTAAGATGGCGTTCTTGTTGCCAAAGCCGTCTTTAACATAACGGAAGGCATTGGGATCAGGAAGCCATTTTTCCCCATCAATAACAAACATATACTCATATCTCCCCGGTTCTAACTTAAGAGTTCCGGTCCAGATACCGTCTCCCTCGACATCTTCCAAGAGATTGGACTGGGGATTCCAGCCGTTAAAGTCTCCTGCGATAGCCACCGTATGAGCCTGCTGATCAGCAAGCCTCAAAGAAAATTGCACTTCGGCATAACACATCGAAGAAGTATCCGGCTGGTTGAAGATAAAAGTAAAGGTAAAGAATACTACCACTACGGCGGCAACGGCTACTCCTAGCACCCGGAAAGAGAATATAGATTCCGCCTTTCGCGGGGAGGANNCTGGGAAATTTTAGCCATCAAGTTAGCAGTAAAATCTGCCGGCGCCACTTGAGGAGAAGTAGCAAAAGAATCTAAGGCATTAACTAAATCTTTTAAGTTTTCATATTCTTGGTGGCAAGCCGGACAAGATTTTAAATGCTCCTTTACTTGTCGGGCTGTCTCGGCGTCCAACCCCTCGTCTATATAGAGATTCAATAATTTTTTGATCCTCTGGCAGTTCATTTTTAATTACCTTATATATTTTTAGTTTAATATCAGTCTAACTTCTCGTATTTATAATTTTTGGTTTTTACCTTTCAGTAGATAATACGAAAAAGGAGGGGAAAAGTTTCAAATTGGTCGTTAGTCATTAGGGTTTAGTCGCTAGTAGTTAGTTAGCGTTAAGTTTTTTTATTAAACCCATTATCATTTTACTGATTTCGTCAATTTCATTTAATATTTCCTCTGTTTCTTCACTGTTCAAATAACTTAAATGAGAAGAAATAATAATTTGGGTAGTAAGCTCAGCACAACTCCCTAAAGAGATGTATAAAAATTGTCTATATTCTTTATTATGGAATCTCATAAAACCTTCTGCTATATTTGAGGGAATGGAAACAGCTGATCTTCTTAACTGACTGGTTAATCCATATATTTCTTCCTTAGGAAAATTTTTGGTTATTTTATATATCTCTTCAACTAAGCTAATACTTCTTTTCCAAATATTTAAATCGCTATAACTTTTTATTTTCATCAGATAATTTCTTCTCTCAATTTCTTCTCTTCTCTTTATCTCTTCTCTTTATCTTTACTAAATACTAATCCCTAACGACTAACGACTGAATACTAACGGCCATCTGAAAGAATTTTTTTTAATTGTTCGCGGGCACGGTAGAGACGCGCCTTGACGGTGCCGGGGGATAATTTCAGGATATTACCTATTTCGGTATAAGAAAGGTCCTGTAGGTGACGCAAAATTATTACTTCTCGATATTTTAAAGGCAGGGAATGAATGGCTTGCAGAATTTTTTGAGAATCCTCTCGGCGAGTAATAATCTCCTCTGGATTAGTAGTTAAATCCACCGGCTGAGGATAAAATTCTTCTGCATCCGCAGTCTTGGTCGGGGCATCCAGAGAGATAGAGTTTAGTTCTTTTTTTTTAAATCTATCCCGAATAATATTTAAAGTAATCTGATAAAGCCAGGTAGAAAATTTATAGGCCGGATTAAAACGGGCTAAAGATTGATAAGCCCGCAGGAAAGCCTCTTGAGAGATGTCTTCTGCCTCCTGCGGATTATTATTACTCATCCGATAAGCTAAATTGTAGACCATATTTTTATATTTATCTATTAGCTGGGAAAACATTTGAGTATTTCCCAGGAGACAGGATTCTATTATTTTGAGATCGTCCATTTAGAAAAATCTCCGATTTTTCGGTCGTTAGTATTTAGTTAGCCGGTTGGTTAGTTAGCCAGTTCTCCGGTTAGCTGGTTAAATAGAATAGGCTATACCTCTGGAGATTGCTTCGGTCGCTTCGCTCGCTGTGGCAATCTCAAACATCAAAACCATCTTGCTTTATTTAATGGAAGGCTAAGGTGAGGGGCAGTTTTCACTTATAGCTGCTATTCTTTCTTCTGCCCGACTAGCCCAATAAGTTCCAGGATAATTACTTATTACTAGCTGATAGGCTTCAATTGCCGCACACCACTCTGCCAGCTTTTCATAACACCAACCAATCTGATACTGAGCCCGAGGGGGAATTTCCTCGCCACCGCTCCAGGTACTACCCGGATAATTGTCTATTACCAGCTTATACTCAGGTATGGCCTCCTCCCATTGCTCAAGCTGTTCGTAGCAATAGCCAATATAAAATTGGGCACAAGGGGCCACCAGTCTATCCGACTCGCCGGGCCAGGTAGATTCGGGATAATAGTCAACAACTTTCCTAAATTCTAAAATAGCCAAATCAAAATTTTCGTCCTCATAATAGGCATAGGCAATATAATATTGAGCCGGGGCAACATAGACACTTTCCGGGTAGTTAGCGATTACTTTACTATAGGCACTAATAGCTTGTTCATAATTCGATAGTTCGCGATAACAATGACCAATATAATATTGAGCCAGAGGAGCTAAAGGGGTTTCGGGGTAATTATCTATCACTTTCTGATAGGCTATAACAGCATTAGAATAATCATAAGTGACATAATAGCAGTTTCCAATCCCCAGTTGGGCATCATCAGCATAGGGACTATCCGGATAATTATCTATAAGCTTTTGATATTCAAAGGAAGCTTGAAGATAATGACCCATTTGGTTTTCATTAATATAACCAATATAGTATTGGGCATCGTCGGCATAAGGACTATCCGGATAAGCAGTGACTAATTGCTCGAAGGCAGTAAGGGCGTTGACATATTCACCGGAATGGTAATAAATGATCCCGCCATCAAAGAGATATTTATCATCAAGTGCCCGAACCACAATGGGTTCACCATCGCCAATTAAAGTAACTTCCCCTTCTTTTATCACTACATTTAATATTTTATAAGTAATATAATTTTCTTTGCTGATGGTTAAAGTTCGTGCCCCTATAGCTACCTCATCAATCCAGAAGTAGCCCTCAGCATCGGTGAGGGCAGTATTGGAAGAGCCGGTAATACTGACTAAAGCCCCCTCTAAGGGGCGAACATCTTCGGTAATAGTCTCCTCATAAACATAACCTGCTACTGACCCCTTGGCAAAAGGCGAAAATAAACAACCATTCAAAAACAGGAGAGAACATAACAGCAAAGATAAGACAAGTTTGTCAAGTTTGCCATGGGATGGTCCTTTGATATATTTTGTTTTCTTATATTTAAAATTTCTAATTATTAAAGATAACAACAATAAAAGCCTCCTTATTAGTTAGCTAGTTCACCAGTTAGCCAGTTAGCCAGTTTTCCAGTTAGTCAGTTAGCTAGTTGACCAGTTAGCTGGTTAGCTGGTTAAA
>DFYM01000004.1:0-14554 GCA_002383355.1 Candidatus Immundihabitans aquiphilus
GTGTCTTCAACTAACTGGATCTGTACCGGTTTAAGGGCACTCAAAGAACAGGCAATAGAAGCAGTGTTACGGGGAACGTAGGGAATAGAAACCTTGCGAGAACCCCGACCGGGGGAGCGACGCCTGGGCAAGGTGATATAGCCCTGTAGCTCTAATTTCAAAAGAAGGGTGCGGCAGGCCATATCTTTAATCTGGCCATCGGCAGCACGCCAATCCCACAGAAGGCACAACTCTTTGGAAAGCCAGGTGCGATTCCAGATGGATGGGCATTGAGCAACCGCCGAATTAATTCGAGGTCATCCTTGGTTATCTCTCGCCCTTCCCGAGTTATTACCTCATACATAATTTTAGGTTATCATAAAAACGAGATGGAGTTCAGTGGAAGATCAGAAATTTATTAACTTTTTTCCAAAAAATAGGAAAAAAATTCCAAAAAAATGATTGACAGCTTGGGGGGGTGATATACTATAAATTAAGATTTTGGAAAAACTAAACTATTACTTTAATAGATATAGAAAACTATATTCCTATATCCATTTATCCATTAAAAAAAAGGATTTAGTAAGTTGGTTTATATACACAACGCAATTTAATTTATCATACATTAGAGGAGGTGGTAGAATTAGAACTGATTAAGGAATAAATTGCTAAAATAGCTTTGCTTTACTTTAGAGGAAGAATAATTTAAAGAATTAAAGGAGAGGAAAATGAAGAAGTTATTAAATATTGGTTTAATGTTTATGTTGGTTGTTAGTTTGACTACAGTGGTTTTTGCAGAAGATAATGAATTTTTGACAACTATAGATTGGAACAACCGACATCATGTAGAGTTTTATGGGGAACTTACGGGTGCATTAGCCAGAGAGTATCCGGATATCGCTAAAACTTATTCCATAGGGCGTAGTTGGCGGGAAAGAGATTTATGGGTGGTTGAATTATCTAGTAGAGTAAAAAGCGAGGAAGAAAAGGCCCCGATTGCCATTATTGGAAATATCCATGGGGGAGAACATGAATCTGCTGAGACAACTGCTTATACTGCCTGGTGGCTTGCTACCAATTATGGTAAGGATTCTACAGCAACGGAAATTTTAGATAATTACATTATCTATGTTCTGCCGGTAATGAATCCTGATGGGTATGAACAATCCTTTGTTTATCCTTGTCGGCAAAATTTGAGACCTACTGACCATAATGGTGATGGGGTACCTTTTGGGGACCCCTATAAAGATGTTAACGGCGATGGAATCATTGCCGAAGTTTATACTGGAGCCAGAGATTCAGATCCGAAAGATAGAAAATTTATAGGTATGGAAAGTCCCGATTTTGACAAAAATGGGATTCCCGGCGATGATTGGATTGGTAGTGACATTGATTTGAATCGGACCTTCAATTATATGTGGAATAGATATGATGGTATAACGGAAATTGGAGCAAAATATGCTACCAGATCAGGCCCGAGTCCGGCTTCTGAGCCTGAAGTAAAAGTGGTACAGAATTTTCTTATCAAGCATCCAGTATATGCTTTAGCAACCCTGCATACCGGGATACAATGTGTACTTTTCCCCTGGTGCTATAGTCCAGAACCCACAGCTGATCACGATTTTATGGAGACGGTTTCCAGAGATATGGCCAAGGCAATTACCAAAGGTACAGGGCGTCCTTTCTATTTTAAACAATCCTATCATGATTATCCTACTACTGCAGAACTGATTGACTGGGCCTACGGGCGTTTAAGCATTCATTCTTATACTATTGAAGTTTATAGCGGGGGGCCACACGGAACCGGAAATATTGAAAATTATTGTACTTGGGGGAATGAACTTCCACCAGAGGATTGGATTTATATGGGCCGTTGGCAGGGTTTAGATGATGTTTGGTTTTTAAATACAAGTAGGGCTAAAATGACTGGCCAGGCTCCTCCCGATCAGGCGATTATGTGTGAAGGCGTAAAAGATGGTCTACTGGTTATGATTAAGAGTGAACCTCATGGTGATGGACCTATTGTACCAGACTATTTAGAGTACTATTAGATAGAGGAATATAAAAAGAGGAATATAAAAAACTATAACTATTGACTACTTTATCCTACGGAGGATATAATCCTCCGTAGGATAAAGTATAGGACCGATGGCGTTTAGAGGGAGAAATTGATTCATCGAAGTTGCGGGGGGGGGTAAATAATCCACTTTTTACATTTTTACAAGAAATTTAAAAAAGATCAGATTTTTTTATTTGTTACTCTCATTTTAAAAATAAAAGAGGATTTCAAGGTTTATTTGTAGTATTATTAAGTAAGAAGTAAGGAGCGATAAAGATAGAAAAGATAGAAAGGAGGTGAAAAAGAATGAGGAATAAAAAAGTGCTAATCACGGTGCTACTTTCTTTACTAATAATGTTTTCCTTAAGCAGTATGAGCTTATTAGCCCAGGAGAAAAAAGTCTACATTAACGGTATCGATGCGGATTATCCTCCCTTTGCCTATATCGATGAAAAAGGTAATCCGGCCGGCTTTGATGTAGAATGTCTAAACTGGATTGCTCAAGAGATGGGCTTTGAGGTAAAGCATCAACCTACCGCCTGGGATGGTATAATCTCCAGCTTATTGGCCAAAAAGATTGATATGGTCTATTCAGGGATGTCCATTACTCCCGAAAGACTGGAGGTGGTAGATTTTAGTATCCCCTATTGGGAAATAAACCAGGCTCTTTGTGTCCGGGAGGATTCAGACTTAAATATTATTGCTGCTTTATGTGGTGAACATACTGTTGGCACCCAGAGAGGTTGTACTGCTGCCGAATGGATTGAGGAACATCTGGTAAAGACCGGTATCTTACCCAAAGATAATCTAAAACTCTACGAAGGTTTTTCTCTAGCGGTTAAAGATTTGGTGAACGGCAGGATAGATTCCGCGATGATGGATGATGTGATGGTAGAAGATGCTATCCGCAAAGGACAACCGGTGAAGATTGTAGGGATAATCAAAACGGGAGAAGAGTACGGGATAGCCGTGAGAAAAGAAGACCAAGAGTTAAAGGCCATACTTAATGAAGGAATAACTCGACTGAAAAAATCGGATAAGTGGGATGAATTGATCATTAAATATTTTAGTGGATAAAGAATAAAGATAAGGATAAAGGTGGAGAAAACGCCTCTCTTATCTCTCTTACCTTTGGGTTATTTGTTTCTCCACCTTTATTTAATTTGATTATAATAATTATAAAGCAAGGAGAAGAACGGTGACAGAAAATCTCGCCTTAATTTTCCAATCTCTCCCCTATTTACTGGAAGGGGCAGGAGTAACTCTGGGATTGGTGGGAGGGTCCCTCGGTCTAGGTTTAATAATAGGTATCCCTATGGCGGTAGGCCAAGTTTATGGAAATAAATATTTAGCTAGCTTAATTTCCCTTTATGTCTGGTTCTTCCGCGGGCTCCCCGAATTAGTCCTTCTCTTCCTTTTTTATTTTGGATTATTTACCCTCTGGGGATTAAATTTGACTGCTTTTACTGCTGCTATCCTGGTCTTGGGATTAAGAAGTGCGGCTTATCAGTCTCAGATTTTTCGTGGGAGTATCCAATCACTGGGTGAGGGACAAATGTTAGCAGCTCTTTCTTTGGGGATGAAGAAATCGGAGGCCATCTTGTATATCGTCTTACCCCAGGCTTTACGGGTTTCTATTCCTGGCTGGTCTAATGAATATGCTATTATTTTGAAAGATTCAGCAATTACCTATGCCATAGGAGTAATGGAATTATTGACCCGGGCGAACTTTATCGCTACTCGTACCTATAAACCGATGCCCATTTTTCTTGCCTGTGCAGTAATTTTTATCTTTTTAACTTACGGAGGGGTAAAAGCCCTTAATCTTTTAGAGAAAAAGGTGAGAATTCCCGGCTATGCCTACGGGAGAAGGGAGATCTAGGTTGTATGCCCAAGGACGAAGCTAATGAGGTAGTCTTAAAGGTAGAAGAGATTTATAAAAGTTATAAAGGGAAAGAGGTGTTAAAGGGGATATCTTTTGAAGTAAGAAAGGGAGGGGTCAAAGTTATTATCGGTCCTTCCGGCACCGGAAAGAGCACCCTTCTTCGTTGTCTCAACCTACTGACTGTCCCCGATAAAGGACAAGTCTACTTAGAAGGAGAAGAAATAACTCACGCTAAAAAAAATATCCACCAATTCCGTCAGAAAATAGGGATGGTTTTTCAAGACTTTAATCTATTCGATCACTTAACTGCCCTGGGAAATGTGGAAATAGGCTTAACGAGGGTAAAAAGGATGAACCGAGAGAAAGCCCGAGAGAAAGCGCAAGAAGAATTAAGACGGGTGGGGCTGGAAGAACAGGCTAGTTTATACCCAGCCCAGCTTTCGGGGGGACAGAAGCAGCGGGTTTCTATCGCCCGAACCTTAGCGATGGACCCTAAAGTGATCCTCTTTGATGAACCTACTTCCGCCCTCGACCCCGAATTAATTGGCGAGGTATTAGAAGTTATAAAGAATTTAGCCCTCCAGGGGATGACCATGGTCTTAGTAACCCACGAAATGGGTTTTGCCCGTTCGGTAGCCAATGAGATAATCTTTATGGAAGAAGGAAAGATATTAGAAAGTGGACCACCAGCTCAACTCTTTAGTAACCCTAAATATGAACGCACGAGGCAGTTTTTGCATAAGATCTCAGAATTATACGGAGAATAGAGAAAAAAATGAATGAGCTTTATTCTTTTATTCGAGATATCGTCCTACCTCCTTTATTAGAAGGAACCTTAGTTACCCTCCAACTGATAGTCTTATCCATCCCTCTTGGTTTTATTTTAGGGATTTTAATAGCAGTGGGCCGAGTCTACGGAAATAAAATTATTTCCCTTTTTTGTACCATCTATGTCCTTTTCTTCCGTGGCACCCCTCTCTTGGTGCAGCTTTTTATCCTTTATTATGGTCTGCCTTCTGTTGGTATCTTCTTCTCTCCCTTTGTAGCTGCCGTTCTGGGATTTATCCTTTGTAGTAGTGCCTATCATTCTGAATATATAAGGGGGGCAATCCAATCTATTAAAAGTGGCCAGATGATGGCTGCTGAGTCCCTGGGTATGAGTAGGAGCCAAGCCATTTTATACATTATTCTTCCGCAAGCCTTGCGGAGAGCTATCCCCGGCTGTTCCAATGAAATTATCTATTTAGTAAAATATTCCTCCTTGGCTTTTATGGTAACCTGTGTAGAGTTAACCGGGGCGGGGAAGATTATTGCCTCTCGTTATTTTCAATATACCTTAGTGTTCGCAGTAGTAGGAGCCATATATCTGTTAATGGTTTCCGTAATTACCAAGGTAATTAATACTTTAGAAAAGAAATTGGAAATCCCCGGAATTGGATAAGCCTCACTAAATTAAGGCAGAATAAATTTAGCTTGGTGTTTAACTTAGTTAGGCTTATCTTTTATGCTGTCAAGCCAAAAGTTTCGATTTTTTGAAAGGGCAAGAGAAGGATAAAGAGAAGGATAAGAAGGATATTTGAGATTTTATGTAGTGTAATTATGTAGTAGTATAGTATAATTATGCCAAGATTGTAATGCTTATATAAATTATAAATGGGTAAGGTAAGCGAATTTTTAAAATAATAAAAAATAATGTTTTTATTCAAATGGGGGACTATAATCTTGGCAAAGATCGGGAAATTAACCATCTTGCTAGTGACTTCAGCAGAGGGAGAAGAGAAAGAATTATTGAAGAAAGTAAAAGATTTAGGCTATAAGGTATGCCTCGGTAAAGCCGGAACGATGGAAAGTAATGAACTTATTGCGGCTATAGAGACTGCTGCCAAACGAGAAGGAATCTTTCAGGCCGGCTGTTATAGAGAAGAACATGCCCTCTATCATGCTGCCTTAGATGCCTTACGAGGTTTTTGTCGAGGAGAGATTGGTATAGGGAATTTCCTGAGGACTATAGGGGTAAAGTTTGTAGTCTTAAGGGGTCCTTTAGATTCTACCCAGAGTGATTTAGGGGAATGGGTAGCAGTAGGTATCTACGGTATGGTCGGTGCCCCCATTAAAGGATTTGAACATGAGGCTATAGGTTTGGATATCAACAATATCTAATCGTTTTATACCTTAACAAATAAATACCCATAGTCATTAGATAATAGGGGGGAGCTTTATTTCACTCCCTATACTACAGAAGAGTGGTTCAGCGTATTATATAGTGATAATAAAGGTTCCCAATCTTAACTATTCGGTAAATTTTTTAGGCAGCGTTTATCGAACTTTCAATACTTTACTGGATACCAAATTAAGGGCTATATATAAATTGAATTTAAGGAGGTTTAAAAGCATGAAGGGTATATGAAGACACATAGCAAGCGGTTCAGGAAAGAAGTGGTATTGCAAAGCCTAACTTTGACTAAGCAGATGGAAGAAGTCGTCAGGGATTTAGCCATTGCTTTTAGTAACCAAAAGGGAATAGCCTGTTCCCATATTGCTAATAGGAAGAATCATCCTTCCCTAACAAAGGGGGAAAGTCAAAGATTGCTAGCCAAGCTCCTCTATGTAGGAGAATATATAGAGTCAAAATTCGTTGTATAAGTTAAATATGTTGTGTTAAATAGTTGGTTTAGAGAGATAATTATTTTATTAGAAATTTTCCTAAGAGATTGGACATAAGGAGGATAAAAATGTATATTAATATTTATCAATTAAAAGATATGCCCAAAGAAGATTACGAGAGAATTATGAAAAGAAGCGAAGTTGAAACTGAGTCTGTTTTGGAAGACGTTAAAAAAATTATTAATGATGTTAAAGAACGGGGTGACGAAGCGTTAGTCGAATATACCAAGAAATTTGAAGATGTTAGTATTTGTAGAGACAAAATTCAAGTTACTCCAGAAGAAATAGAAGAAGCTTATAGTAAAGTTGACAAAAAAACAATCGAAGCAATTAAATTTTTAGCAAGCAATGTCAAAAAATTTCATTTGGCTCAGATGCCCAACAAGATGTGGGGTATGGAAATTTCACCAGGCTTGGTAGCCGGACAAATTATTATACCTTTAGAAAGAGTAGGCTGTTATGTACCGGGGGGTAGAGGTTGGTTCCCCTCTGCGGTAATGATGTCAGTGTTACCTGCAAAGGTAGCTGGTGTACCTGAAGTCATTGTATGTACTCCGTCTGCTCCAGATGGCTCAGTTCCGGCTGGTACTTTGATTGCCTGCGATGTATGCGGTGCAGATGCTGTATTTAGAATTGGAGGAAGTCAAGCCATTGCGGCAATGACTTACGGAACTCAAACTATTAAAAAGGTTGACAAAATTTCAGGACCTGGAAGTAAATGGGTTTTAGCTGCTTTTAAGTTGGTTCAGGGTCAAGTAGAGGTGGCGCTTCCTGCTGGACCAGGTGAAGCTCTTATTATTGCAGATGAGAGTGCTAATCCAGAATATGCTGCAGCTGATGTTTGCATTCAGGCAGAGCATGGCTTTGATTCAACAGGTGTTTTAGTTACCCATGTTAAGGAACTTGCCTATGCGGTTAAAGATAAAATTGGCAGGCATATAGAGAGGTTAGATGAATATCGAAAGAAATTTGTTATAGAGTCTTTGAAAAAGTATGGCGCTATTATTATTACAGAATCGTTAGAGGAATCAATAGAATTTGCTAACCAATATGCGGTGGAACATCTCGAGATCATGACTAAAGATCCTATTCATGATATGCAAAAAATTAAAAATGCTGGAGGTATATATCTCGGGCACTATACTCCACTTAGCACTGGTTGTTTTGGGTCAGGTCCCAATCATGTACTACCAACTGGGCGGAAAGCAGTGGTTACGGGGGGCTTAAAAACAGCAGATTTTTACAAAGTTGTAACTTATGAATATTTTTCTAAAGAGGGCCTGGAGTTTCAAAAGGATGCTATGGTAAAACTTGCTGATTACGAAGGATTTCCTGCTCATAGGAACGCTATTTTAGAGAGATTTTCTTGAAAAACCATTTGACCTATTAAGAAGATTTATTATTGTTTTGTTTTTTATTTGAAATTTAATAAAAGAGGGGTGATATACAAAAGTTAGATGGAAAAAGGGGCAAGAAATATAAATGGAACAAAAAATAATTTAGGCTATTTTGAAGAGAAAATAATATTTAAGAGGGGGGTTTAAAATGATATTTTTAAAAGGAATGAGAAAAATTATTTTTCAATTGTTGTTGATATTGGTGATAACTTGTTTTGTATTGCCATTGGTAACCTTCTGTGAAAATCAAACTTCTGCTAAGCAACTACTTTTTGGGATGACGGTAAGGGATGCCACTGCACCTTTTTATCAAGCAATGATTCGAACTGCAGAGGAGAAGGCAGAAGAATTGGGCGTAAAATTAGTGGTAATGGATTCTCATGATGATGTCTTGGCACAATTAGAACACTTAGATAATTTTATTACCATGGGAATAGATGGGCTTGTCTTTGGAGGCACTGTAGATACTGTGTCAATTATTCCAGGGATTAAGGAACTTAATGAAAAGGGTATTCCAATAATGGCTGTTGATAATAGCCCAGAAGGTGGAAGGGTCGAATTATGGATTTCTTTTGATATTGTGGATTCTTCTAGAAGAGCAGCAGAAGTTTTTGTTGATCTACTTAAAGAGAAATACGGAGGAGAGGTCCCAAAGGGTGTGGTAATAGAAATAACTGGAGCCCTTGGTGATGCGTTTACCAATGAATGTTACGAGGGATTCCATTCCGTTATAGACAACTATCCTCAACTTACGGTAGTGCAGGGTGAAGGCAAATGGAATAACATCGATTCTTTTGAAAGAACCAGCGATTTGTTAACCCGTTATGGGGAGGATGTTGTGGGTATATACATTCATACTCCCGATATAATGGGACCTGGAGTAGTAGCAGCAGTTGAACAGGCAGGTTATAATCCTAAGGATTTTTGTATGACTGGAATTTGTATGGGACCAGAGGGGAGAGATCTTATAAAGCAAGGCAAAATTGCAGCTATAGTAGCTCAACCTATAGCAGACGGCGCAGAATTAGCTGTTCAGTATCTTTACGATCTTTGTCAGGGGGAAGAGATCCCTAAAATTGGAGATACGATAGTCAAGGAGGGTGCTTTATGGTCTCCGGCTACAGTAGTAGAAAATCCAAGATGTGAGGGCGGATTTATGAAGCTAAGGGCACCAATAGTTCCTTTAGAAGTGAGCCCAGATGATCCTCGTCTTTGGGAGAATAAGATTACTGAGTTACAATAATTAAAAGAATAAATGTACACTTAATCCCATCCGAGCGTCTCTATTGGTTCGCTCGGGTGGGGATTTATTTATAATTTGGAATGTAATTTTGAAAGTTTACAAAAGTAATTTTTTTAAATAAGAAATGGATTTTAACCAGATGGCCAGGAAAGGTTTAGTATAAAACCAAAAAATAGAAAAAAGATATAGGGGGTTTCAGGGAGAAGGATTAAGCGCTCCTGACCAACTGGTTATAGGAAGAGAGGGCATTTTGTTAGCGGTAAGATTTTATGGTATAAGAGATGTTAGAATTGAAAATGTTCCTATTCCTGCTTATGGACCAGAAGAAGTCCTTATTAAAGTAAAATATGGGGGAATATGTGGATCAGATCTTCATATATTTAAAAAGGGAATGTTCGTTGGCTCAACTCCTGTAGTAATGGGACACGAATTTTCTGGAATTATTGAGAAAGTAGGGAGTAAAGTTAAAGACTTATCTCCGGGAGATTATGTAGTAGGAGACCCTCGAGTTCCCTGTAATAAATGTAAATGGTGTCAAGAAGGTCTTTACCATCTTTGTCCAGAATTAGGTTTTATAGGAGAAGTATCACCGGGGTGTTTTGCCGAATATCTGGCTATGGATGCAAAAAAACTTTTTAAAATTCCCTCTTCTATTGATTTTAAAGTAGCTGCTTTGGTAGAGCCTTTAGCTGTGGCTCTTCATATAGTTCAATATGCCCATCTATCCCCAAACGAAATAATAGGAATTGTTGGTGCTGGACCAATTGGTCTTCTTGCTCTTTTAGTAGCTCAAATGATTGCCAAAAATATTACGGTAATAGACATTTCGCCTTTTCGCTTAAGTAAAGCTAAACTTATAGGTGCAACTAAAGTTTTACAAGAGTTTCCTTTAAATCCTTCTGAAAAAGTTGATGTAGTAATTGAGGTGACAGGAAGTAAAGAAACCTTAAACAAGTCCTTGGAATGGATAAATCCTGGCGGAAGATTGGTCCTTGGTGGAATATATGAAAATAAAGTTCAACTGGACCCTAATAATATTGTATTTAAAGAAATAAAATTAACCGGAATAAATGCATATAATACTGAGGATATCAAAAAAGCGATTGAACTCATATCTAATAATTATATTGATGTAGAAGTAATTATTACAGACATATTACCGTTATCAGAGGCAGTTAAAGGTTTTGAATTACTAACAGCTGCGGTAAAAAAATCAATAAAAATACTTTTGGAAGTTTAAGGATAACTTAACTAACCCCTTTGATAGATTTGGTAGGGAGGATGTTTTATGATTAAATTAAACGAAGAAGAAAAAGAAAGTAATCGAGAGAATGATTTTATAGTTCAATTTAAAGATGTTACAAAGATATATTCTGGCACGGTAGCTTTACACAAGATTAATATCGAGGTCAAAAGAGGGGAAGTACATGGTATTATTGGGAAAAATGGTGCGGGGAAAACTACTTTAGTAGGAATAATGTCTGGAATTATTGATCCTACAGAAGGAGAAATAATTATAAAAGGTAAAAAATACAGAAGTATATCGCGGCAGAGGGCTAAAAAAGAAGGAATATCTATAATTCCCCAGGAATCCCAAGTCATACCTGACCTTAGCGTTGTTGAGAATATTTTTACTCCAGACTATATTCGTTCTTGGGGTAATTTCATAAATTGGAAGAAAATGTATTCAAAAATAGAGAAAGTAATAGATGAAAGCCAGATAAATATAAATCCTTACGCCAGAGCAGGAGACCTTTCCATAAGTGAGCAACAACTTCTTTTAGTTTTGAAAGCTTGTTTTATAGATGATGCCCAAGTTATAATATTTGATGAAGTTTCTTCTTCTCTTACTAAGAAGGACGAAGAGGTTTTATACAGAATTATTAGAGAACAGAAAAAGAAGGGAAAGGCAATATTATTTATTTCTCACAGTATGGAGGAGATATTAGAAATTTGTGATCTGGTTACAATATTAAGAGATGGCAAGGTGATTGCAAAGGAAGAATGTGCTTGTTTAGATAAAAACAAACTTTCTTATTTTATTGTCGGAGGGGAATATAATTATAAGGAACATGAAGTCGGTGAAGAGTCTGGTAAAGAAGAGGAAAAAGAATCCAATGAAATAGTACTTTCGGTAAGGAATTTTACTAAATTTGGAGCCTTTCAGAATATAAACTTTGATTTAAAGAAAGGAGAAGTTGTAGGTCTCGCTGGCCTAAGAGGAAGTGGAAGAACAGAATTATTTAAAGCTATTGCTGGAATAGATTTAGCAGATAAGGGGTGGATAAAAATAGGGAATGAAGAAAAACGATTTACGGACCCAGCACAAGCCCTTCAAAATGGCATTGTATATTTGCCAGAAGATAGAGAAAAAGAAGGGTTAATTGATATTTTGACAGTAAGAGAAAATTTAACCTTGAGTTCACTACCTCGTTTGTTAAACAAGGTTAGGCTAATTAATTTAGAAGAGGAGAAAAAATTGGCTACAACTTTGGCAGAAAGGCTGTCTATCCTTACTCCCTCTATTGAAGAAGAGTTAAAAAAGTTAAGTGGAGGAAACAAACAAAAGGTTTTAATGGGAAAAGTATTATCTGCGAATCCCATAGTTTACTTATTGGACGAGCCAACAAAAGGTATAGACATTTCTACGAAGAAGGAGATTCTGAAGATAATAAAGGAAGAATTAAGTAGATTTGCGGGAATAATAATGTCTTCTCCTGGTTTAGAGGACCTTATATTGATTTGCGATCGGATTTTAGTTTTATATAAAGGTGAAATAGTTGGCGAATTTTTTGAGGATAAATTTAAAGAAATAGATTTATATCGTGCTGTCCAGGGAGTGAGAGATAAATTTGTTGAAAATAATTAGTACATTGCAAATATTGTTAACCCCAAAAAGTTTGAAAGGATTTTATGGTTATGGAAAGAAGAACGAAAGTCGAATTATTCCTGTTAGATAATTTAATCTGGCTAATTTTAGCAGGTTATTTTTTGATAAATGCTTTAGTCACCCCCAGGTTTTTTACTTATAATAACATAATAAACATATTTTATCATTCTACTATATTGGGTATGTTAGTTCTAGGGCAAGGTTTGGTTTTAATGACCGGCCATCTCGACCTTTCTATCGAATCCACCTTAGCCTTTGCTCCTGGTATAGCTATTTTATTAACCACTAAATGGGTACTTGGTCTTAATCCAATAATTGCTATTATCTTAACGCTTTTGATAGGAGCCTTAGTTGGGTTATTTAACGGTTATTGTATTACCAGAATTGGGATAAACGCTTTCTTGCAGACCCTTTCTATGCTCATAATACTAAGAGGTTTGGTTTTATATTTAATACCTTTGGCGATATACGGTCTTGATGAGGCCTATATTTTTTTTGGCAGGGCAAGAACCTTTGGAAATATTCCTGTGGCTGTTTTTTTAATGCTGGGCATTTTCGTTCTTTTTGATTTTGTTTTAAAAAGGACCCCTTTTGGTCGTTATCTTTTAGCTACAGGGGGGAATGCTAGAGCTAGTTATATTTCAGGAATCAATACCAATAAATCCATAATTTCTGCTTTTGTACTGGCCGGATTATTAGCTTCAGTGGCAGGACTTTTGGCTGCTGGTAGGCAGAATGCAGTTAACAATACAATGGGTGATGGAATGGTATTGTTATCTTTTGCTGGAGCTATTTTAGGAGGGGTTAGTGTAAGTGGTGGAAAAGGGACTTCTATTGGTATGTTGGGAGGAACTCTATTTCTTGGCATGATTAGTAATTCTCTGACACTTTTAGGAGTAAATGTCTTTATTGTATATGCACTTCAAGGACTATTAATTTTTGTAGCCCTAGTTTTAGACCGGGTTAAAGTAAAGGCTGAAGAACTTTTATTCCGGAGAGAGATGCTTAAAAAACTTGGAATTTCTATGAAGCAAGATTGATAGATGCAGATTAAATCCGAGTAGATTAAATTGGGATAGATGTAAAAAAATAGAGTACAAACGAGCCCAAAGTTATTAGTTATAAGGGGGTGGACCATATATCACCTCCTTTTTTATTGCTTGATTATAGATTAACATTTTAACTTGCAAGAGACAAGGGATTTTAAGGCCAAGAGCGGATCTTTAAAATGAGCCAAATAGTTTGCGAGAAGGACATTATATGGGTATGAGGTGGCATGACCCTGACCAACAAGAGGGGGGAACTTGGTAAAAACTAAAAATAAGATATTGCAAAATAAATAATCACGTTATAACGTTATAACTAGAATAGATGAGAAATATAAGAGATATAAGAAAGGAGAAATTAAGAAATGAAAAAAGAAGAAACTTTGGTTCGTAAAGGGATCTTAGACTTAAAGCCCTATATCCCCGGTAAACCCATTGAGGAAGTCCAGCAAGAATTAGGTCTAGAGGAAGTGATAAAATTAGCCTCCAATGAAACTTCTATCGGTCCTTCCCCCTTAGCCTTAGAGGCTATAAAAAAGGAGATAAAAAATATTAATCTTTATCCTGAAGGTTCAAGCAGGGTCTTAAGAGAAAAATTAGCCCATAAATTAAGTCTTGATCCCGACATGATTATTGTGGGGAATGGAGCCGATAATGTTATTGACCTGGTAGGGATGGCTTTTATTAACGAGGGGGAGGAGGTAATTGCGGGAGAGGTTACCTTCTCGGCCTATGAAACCATCACTACTATTATGGGAGGAAAATTCCTTCCGGTCAAACTCAAAGATTACTCTCTGGACTTAGAGGAGATGTCCCGCTGCCTCAATGAGCGCACCAAGCTTATTTTCCTCTGTAACCCTAATAACCCTACCGGTACCATGGTGGATAAGGAGGCTGTCGATAATTTCCTAAAACAAGTTCCGGAGGAGGTGATTATAGTCTTTGACGAAGCTTATTGTGACTATGTAGAAGATCCAGCTTATCCGGATAGCCTCTCCTATATTAGAGAAGGTAGGAAGGTAATTACCCTCCGTACTTTCTCCAAAATTGCCGGAATAGCTGGGCTTCGAGTAGGCTACGGGATAGCCAATGCCGACTTAATCAGCTATTTAAGGCGGGTAGTAGCCCCCTTCCCCACCAATCGCTTAGCTCAGGTAGCCGCCGCTGCCTCTTTAGATGACCAAGAGCATCGTAAAAAAGTTTTACAAACCAATCAAGAAGGTAAGAGATATCTGTATAAGGAACTAAAAGCATTAGGGCTTTTTTATCTTCCCACCGAAACTAACTTTATCTTTATCGATTTAAAGAGAGATAGCACCACTGTTTTTAACGAGTTATTAAAGAAAGGGGTAATTGTCCGGCCAGGGGGAATGTATGGTTGTCCGACTTTT
>DFYM01000004.1:14617-29154 GCA_002383355.1 Candidatus Immundihabitans aquiphilus
GGTAATTTTGGTTATGTATTGCCAAAATTTTAATTAAAATTTTTATATAGGAGGTAAAAATTGAGGAAATTATTGACTGGGAATGAGGCAGTGGCCGAAGGGATAATCGAGGCTGGGGTAGAAGTAGTTAGTGGCTATCCCGGGACCCCCTCTACCGAGGTGATTCTAACCCTCTTACCCCTTGTAAAAGAATTAGGTATTCATATTGAATGGAGCGTGAATGAAAAAGTAGCGGCAGAGATCGCTGCCGGGGCTGCCTGGGCGGGGAAGAGGGCTCTTACTACCATGAAGATGTCGGGAGTAAATGTAGCTGCTGATTCTTTAGCCTCTATCGCTTATAGTGGTTGTACTGGGGGATTGGTTATTTTTGTAGCCGATGATCCAGGGGCACATGCTGGGATGCCGGAGCAAGACTCTCGTTATTACGCTAAATCATTGGTAATCCCTATGCTGGATCTGGCTTCTCAGCAGGAGTGCCTGGATTATGTGAAACTGGCTCTGGAAATCTCGGAGAAAATCGGAGGACCTGTTTTTTTAAGATCTACTACTGAGGTTTCTCACGCCGCTTCCAATATAGAAACTGGTAAGAAATTAAAATTAGAAAAAAAAGAGGCGCATTTTACCCGAGATATAGCCAAATATACTAAGGCAGGTTCAACCTGGTGTATGGCCCAACATCAGGAGGCACTTAACCGCTCAGTTCTAGCTTTAAAGGTAGCGGATAATTATGTCACCGAATCGGGGATAAAGGTAAATGAAACTCACTTCGAACCTGATAGTCCCTGCGGGGTGATTTATGCCGGCGCGGTAGAAGGAAATTTCCGAGAAGCGTTGAAGAGATATCAACTAAAAATTTCCTGGCTGAAGATAGGGATGGTCCATCCTCTGCCCGAGGAGAGGATAAAGGAATTTTTAGCCAAAGTAGATAGAGTACTCATCTTAGAAGAATTAGACCCGATTATAGAAAAGGAGGTGCTCAGGTTAGCCTCCCCTGGGGATGGGGAAAAGAAGGTAAAAATTTTAGGGAAATTAGGTCATCTACTTCCTTTAACTGGAAACTATTCTTTTAAGCAAGTGAAAAATGCCCTGGAAGTTCTCTTAGATACTAAATTGGAAGCCGAACCGGATCCCCAGCTTTTACAGAGAGCTAAGGAATTGGAGGTTAAACGGCCGACCTCTTTTTGTGTAGGTTGCCCCCATCGGGGGACCTATTTTGCTTTAAACCAGGCAATTAAAAATTTGAAGTATAAAAAGGGAGAAATTATTATAACCGGGGATATAGGGTGCACTATTTTAGGAATGAACCAACCCTTTGAGAGTTGCTGGACTGAAGTAGCCATGGGAGCAAGCATAGGACTCGCTCAGGGATTCAAATGGGCCGGGATAGAAAAGCCGGTGGTAGCTACTATTGGAGATTCTACTTTCTTCCATGCCGGTATTCCTCCTCTTATTAATGCTGTTTATCAGCAAGTCCCTTTAACGGTGATTATTTTGGATAATGGTTGGACAGCGATGACCGGCTTTGAAGAGAACCCGGGGACTATCCCTTTAAAGGAAGTTAATCGTACTCGAGTGGATATTGCAGAAGTATGTCGGGGTTGTGGAGTAGAACAGGTAAATACTGTTGACCCTTATAGACCAGAAGAGGCAATAAAAGCAATAATGGAGTCTCTAGAATATCCCAAGGTTTCGGTAATAGTTTCTCGTCGGGAGTGCGCTCTGCAGGCTAAAAGAAGAAGGGTTAAGCTCCCCCAGCGCCAAGTAGATATCGAAAAATGTACCGGCTGTCGGATCTGCTTGAATACTTTGGCCTGCCCGGCCATGGTATTTCATCCTAAAGAGGAAAATAATAAGCCCTATATGGAAATTACTGCTGATTGTTTTGGCTGTGGATTATGTGCATTTACTTGCCCAACCGGGGCGATAGAGGTGATAAAAGATGGAGAATAATTTTTATTTAATCGGAGTAGGTGGACAGGGAGTAATAAGTTTAGGACAAATTCTTGCTGACTATGCCCTGGAGGAAGGAGAGCGAGTTAAATTTTTTAAAGAAGTGGGGATGGCTCAGCGGGGTGGTCCAGCTCATAGTGAAGTTAGAATGGGTGAGGTGTTCGGGTCTAGGATTCCTCCCCTTTCTGCTGATCTTGTAGTGGTTATGGAACTGGCCGAAGGACTAAAAACTTTGGAATTGGTTAAACCGGGGGGGATGGTTATTTTAAATAAAAAGAAGATATACCCGCTTGATTTGATGGTTCATCCCGAAAAATATCCTAAGGAGGAAGAGATAGCCTACTTATTTGAAGAGGCCGGGGCGAGATTATTTTGGATAGATGCCGGAGAAATAGCAAACGAGGTCGGTCTTCCTTTGGCCGAAAATATCGTCTTATTGGGAGTCATCACTTATCTTGCTTCTCTGGATAAAGAGATTATATTGGCGGTTTTAAAGAAGAATATACCTTATGAGGTAGAGAAGAATATGGCTGCTTTTGATAGGGGCTATAAAATAGCAGAAGAAAATATAGCAGAAAAAGAGAAAGGAGAGGCATAAGGTGAGGGAAGATAGGGAAGATATGCAAAATTTTTTTAACCCTCGTTCGGTGGCCATCTTTGGTTCGATGAAAGAGGGGAAGACGGCCTTAGAAATAGTAAAAAACTTGGTAGAAGGAGGGTTTGAGGGGGATATATACCCTATAAGTCAGAGTGGCGGTAAGGTTTTTGGTTTAGAGATCTATACAGATTTTAGAAATTTAGAGATTGATTTAGCGGTTATCGCTATCCCCAGCCCTTCCATTCCTCCCCTTTTAGAAAATTTAGGTAGGCAAGGGGTTAAGGCAGCAATTATTATCTCGGCAGGGTTTTCCGAAGTAGGTAATTTTGAAGAAGAAGAGAAGATTAAAAAAATTGCTCGGGAGTATCGGATGAGAGTTGTTGGCCCTAATTGCGCAGGCATTATGAATACGGAAAATAACCTCTTTACCAGTATCGAAGTTCGTGCCCTTGCGGGGAATACCGCTTTTATCACTCAGAGCGGTGCCCTGGGGGGGGCAGTCTTGATGATGGCTGAAGAATTGGGTTTTGGCTTTTCCAAATTTGTAAGTTATGGGAATAGGTGTGATGTAGGGGAAGCAGATTTAATCAGCTATTTACGAGATGACCCCCAAACTAAAGTTATTACTCTTTATATTGAAGGATTGCCCGAGGGGAGAAAATTTCTAAAAGAGGCCAGAGAAACAGTGACTAAAAAACCTATTATTGCTATTAAAGCGGGTAAACACGAGGCGGGGAGGAGGGCTACCACTTCTCATACCGGCTCTCTCGCCGGAGAAGACCGAATTTATGAGGTGGCCTTTAAACAATTTGGTATTTTACGAGTGGAAGATCTGGAAGAGATGTTTGATTTAAGTCGGGGTTTACTCAGTTATCCCCGGATTGAGGGGAAGAGTATTGCCGTAGTGACTAACGCCGGGGGACCAGCAGTTATGACTACGGACAAGTTAGAAGATTTAGGATTAGAAGTTCCTGAACCTTCCTCAGCCTTAAAGGATAAGCTGAAGGATTTACTTCCTCCCCATGTCTCTTTGAGGAACCCTTTTGACCTTTTAGCCTATGGTAGTGCCGAGACTTTTTCCTCAGTAATTAAGGCTATCGCCCCCGAATATGACGCCCTAATAGTAATATTTGTGCCCACGGCTTATATGGATTCCGTCCGGATTGCCCAGGCGGTGGGAGAAGCTAAAGAAAGTATAGATAAACCTCTCTTTACCTGTTTTATGGCAGGTAGATTAGTAGAAGGGGGTATCGAAGAATTAAAAAGATACGGGATTCCTAATTATAAAACTGGTGAGCGATGTGCTAAAGTGATCCACCAAATAGTCTTACAGGCTCAAAAAAATAGGTAAAGATATCAAACAAAAAAATCGATTCGCACTGCCTATTGTTTTAAATTGCTATCTCGTTTATAATTATAACAAAGACATCATCTATACGTATTAGACGTATCTGGTTAGCGAATTCTCGAAATAAGGAGGCCTCCCCCGATATGGAATATTTCAGTGTGTTTTTTTGGTTTTTCTTCATCTTTTTGATACTTTCTCCCTGGTTTAAACAAAAAAGTTTGGAAACTTCCCGTATTTCTCTTATTCATCGCTTGGAAAAAAAGAGAGGTTCTAGAGTCATTGCTATGATTCACCGTCAGGAAACGATGAGCATTTTGGGCATACCGCTGGTTAAATATATTAATATTGAGGATTCGGAGGCTATCTTGCGGGCCATCAGGCTTACTGATGAGAATGTGCCTATCGACATTATCTTACATACTCCCGGTGGTTTAGTGTTAGCGACCGAGCAGATCGCTTTTGCCTTAACCAGACATAAAGGCAAGGTAACGGTATTTGTTCCGCATTACGCCATGAGTGGTGGGACGATGCTTTCTCTGGCGGCAGATGAAATAGTTATGGATGAAAATGCAGTTCTAGGTCCGGTAGACCCCCAGATAGGTCAATATCCCGCTGTTTCTATTTTAAATGTACTCAGGGATAAAGATAAGAACGAAATTGATGATGAGACCATTATTCAGGCAGATATTGCTCGGAAAGCCATTATGCAAGTTTATAACTTTGTAAAAAAACTGCTTTCGGAAAATCATTGTGGTGAAGAGAAAGCGGAAAAGATTGCCACCACCCTAACCGAAGGGAGATGGACCCATGATTATCCTATAACCTTTGAAGAGGCTAAAGAGTTAGGCTTATGTGTGTCTAGTGAGATGCCTAAAGAAATCTATGAATTGATGGATCTCTATCCTCAAAATCCCGGTAATCGTCCTTCGGTTCAATATATCCCGGTGCCTTACCCTCAGGCCCCTCTACCCTCGCCGAAGAAGGCGAAATATAAGGGTAAGGATAAAATGCTGTAGATGTTGGGTTATCTCAAGAACCCATTTTTTAATCATCATCAATTAAGGAGGTGATGGCCTATTTGAGATAATAAAATTTTAAGAATAATTAAAGTTTGAAAGAAAAGATAAAAGAAGAAGGAGGAAAAAAAGATGTGCAGAAAAAAAATTAATTTAGGGCTAATGACGAGGTTTTCCCTCGTTGTTTTGGCAAGCTTTTTAATATTTAGTTTTACCGTTGTAGCCGAGACCTTACCGGAAAAAATTGTGGTAGGCTGTCTTGAACCCCTTACCGGAGCGCACGCCGTTTTTGGGACCGAAGCAAAAGTAGGGATAGAACTGGCAGTGCAGCATATTAATCAAGCAGGCGGAATTCAATCACTGGGGGGTATCCCTTTAGAATTAGTGACCGAAGATGTAGGCGAAACGGCTATGAGTGCGCGATTAGCTACGGAGAGCCTGATAAGTAAACATCATCCGGTGGCTGTTTTGGGTCTTTACATCAGTCGGTTAACCACTGCAGCTTCAGAGATTACTGATAGAGAGAAGGTTATTCTAGTTGCCGATGCCTTGGTAGACGATGTAACCGAAATGGGACGACAATATTTATTTAGGCCTGCTCCTAAAGCGAGTATGCAAGGTAGATCAGCGGTGGAATTTGTTTTAGGGGCAGCCGAAAAAGCTGGAATCTCTATGGAAAAAGTAGCCATTTTAAACGAGGATTCTTCTTTCGGGAGGAGTAATGCCCTAGGAGCTGTTCAGGGAGCCTTAGATAATGGACTTACCATTGTATATCAAAAAGAATATCCTTACGATATTACTGATGTTTCTTCTATTGTTCATGGTATTGCAGCGGCAGAGGCAGATTTTGTGGTTCACTGCCCTTATTTTATGGATGCCATTATATTTGCTAAGACCTTTAGAGAATTAGGGAAAATTCCTAAATTTATTGCCGGGATGGGGGCTTGTGGCTACACAGATCCTGAATCTATACAAGCTTTAGGTGAAATAGCTGAAGGTTATTCTAACACTTACAGTTATAATCCGGCAAAGGATACTCCCCAAAACCGCAAATTTGTAGAAGAATATACTGCTAAGGTCGGACATATACCTACGGAGGCTGCAGGGATGAACTATTATGGAATGTGGATTTTAAAAGAGGCGCTTGAACTTTCAGGGAATCTTTTCCCCGAAGACCCGCTAAATCCAGACAATTTACGAAAGGCCTTTTTAGAACTTGATTTAACTTCTGGTCCGGCGGTAGAAGTTTTCCCCACAGATCATGTTACTTTTGATGGAAAAGGTGATAATCCTTACGCTAGAGCTACGATTTTGCAGGTAATCAATGGTGAACCTAAAGTAGTTTGGCCTTTTGAGGATGCGGAAACCGAATGTATTTTTCCGAGGTTAGATGCTACCTATTAAACTATTAGCAAGTTATTAGTACCCAAGTTTTGGAGAATTTTTCGGTAGGGCTTTACTTTAATATTATTTTAAGGCAGCATTTAGTGTTAACCATTACTGGGTTTTAAAAACTTTTGCCTGGCAGTGAAGCTTAAAATTGTTTATAATTTCTGACCAGGCAAAAGTTTATATTACTTTATACCTATACCTCTAACCTATCTAGAATTGAAGAAAGGAATTAAGTATAGAGAATATGGAAACAATTTTTCAAAGTGTTTTTAGTGGAGTATTAATGGGTTGTATATATGCCTTGATTGCCTTGGGACTATCACTAATTTTTGGGGTAATGAACGTAGTTAATTTTGCACATGGAGATTTTGTAATGCTCTCTATGTACTTTACTTTTTGGGCGGGTTCCCTATGGGGGATTGACGCGGTGTTAACTCCTTTGGTTACCTTTCCGTTATTATTTTTATTCGGAGTAATCATCTATTATGGACTGATCAGTCGAACGCTGCGAGAACATTATACCATACAAATAGCCATAACCGTAGGGTTAATGACTTTTCTCCGGGCCATTACACAGTTAGTGTGGCAGGCCCGACCTCGAGCTCTTACATATTCTTTTATTCAAGGCAATATCCAAGTTGGTGGGTATGTTATTGCTCTTTCCCGATTAGTCTCGGCGATTATCAGTCTAATTATAATCGGAAGTATATCTTATTTCTTGAACCGAACTTGGCCGGGGAGAGAAATCCGGGCTACCTCTGACGATCTTGATGCGGCTTCTCTTATGGGAATCAATTACCAAAAGACTTATGCTATTGCTTTCGGATTAGGCTCGAGCTTAACGGCTATAGCGGGAGGTTTATTAATGACTTTTCAGCAGGTAGATCCTACTATGGGTTTACGTTTTGGGTTACTCAGCTGGTGTATCCTTGCTCTGGCCGGATTAGGTTCGCTCCCAGGGTTGTTGATATCGGGGTTGATTGTAGGGGTAAGCGAATCGCTGGCTATGACCTTTTGGGATCCAAGAGCTAGGTTACTAGTAATATATCTTATCTTTGTTTTAGTCCTTTGGGTGCGACCAAGAGGTATTTTTGGGAGGAAGTAATGGAGCAGAAAAAAAATAATCAGGTTACCAAGAGTCTTTTATGGTTATTGTTGTTAATTATTGCTGTGATTATACCCTGGATATTGGGCTCAAATCAATACAGTGTACTTTTAGTTACCACGGTATTGCTATATGGAGTAATGGCTACTTTGTGGAACATTATTGGTGGTTTGGCTGGGCAACTTGACCTTGGTTCCTTTGCTTATTTGGGACTAGGGGCCTTTACTTCTGGTACTTTACTTATTCGCTATAATTTTACTCCCTGGATGGGGATGATACTGGGAGGTTTGGTAGCGGCTGGTTTTGCCTTATTAATAGGAATTCCTTTGTTTCGCTTTCGAATACGAGAAGTCTGGTATGCTTTAACTACTTGTGCCCTGGTAGAAATCCTAAAGGTAGTTTTTACTATGTGGGAAAAAGTAGGTGGTCCGGTAGAAAGATATCTACCTCATTATGGCTCGCTTTACCATATGCGTTTTAGTTCTTATATTCCTTATTACTATCTTATGTTAGGCTTGTTGTTAATAGCTTTAGGGGTAAATTACCGAATTAATAAAACCAGGTTGGGTTATTATCTTAAGGCTTTGGGAGAGGATGAAATTGCTGCCGAAGTGCTGGGAATTGATACTCGGTCCTGCAAATTGAAAGCATTAGTTTGCTATTCTTTTTTAATCGGGGTTACCGGGGGAATTTATGCTAATATGTATGGCTATATCCATCCTAGTTTTTTTGATGGCCAGGAGAGTATTAAGGTGGCAATATTAGGAATTGTAGGTGGCAGAGGCATTACCTACGGTCCTCTTTTAGCTGCCCTATTGTTGGTAGGTATTCAAGAATTTTTGAGGGCAAGTATAGGTGGTGACGTATCTGGTTTATATTTAGTAATATATTCAGTTATTTTAATTGTGGTAGTTCTTTTTAGACCCAAAGGGATTGCCACTATCTTTCAGGATGTCTATCAAAGAGTTTTTTCGCGCCGGGGGGTGGAGAAGAAAAATGTCCAATGAAAAGATTCTGACTGCCTCAGGAATTACCAAGAGCTTTGGTAGTCTTATAGCAGTTAATCATGTTGATTTAGAGATTTACGAGGAAGAAATTGTGGGACTTATCGGACCCAACGGGGCAGGGAAGACTACTTTGTTTAATTTGATAAATGGATTGGAAACTCCTGACCAAGGGGAAGTTACTTTTAAAGGAATAGATATTACGGCGATGTCCCCTCATAAAATATGCCAATTAGGGATGGCTCGCAGTTTTCAAGTTACTCGTTCTTTTACCCAAATGTCTGTGGAAGAGGCTATAAAAGTAGGGGCTTATAATAGAAAAAACGAAAAAGAAGTACAAGAAAAAGTAGAGTGGGTGATTAACTTCTTCGGATTGGAGGAAATCAGAGATTGTAAATGTAGTGATTTAGGCCTAGCCTCTTTGCGTAAAGTGGAAGTAGCTCGAGCAACCGCTACCGAACCCAATCTTTTGCTTCTTGATGAAGTAGCAGCAGGACTTACTAGTGCCGAACTTTTAAAACTTATGTCAGAACTTAGAAGGCTTAATAAAGAAGCTAAAATTGCTCTATGTGTAGTTGAACATGTAATGCAAATGGTGATGAGCCTTTGTGAGCGGATTTTTGTCTTGGATGCCGGTGAGCTTATTGCTCAAGGCGTTCCTGAGGAAATAAGTAATAATCAGCGAGTTATTGAAGCCTATCTGGGGAGAGGAAGTTATGGTAAAACAAGTTCTGCAGATTAAAGACCTAAGTTCTGGTTACGGTAAAGTCACTGTTTTGAGAGATATTAACTTTCAAATAGTAGAAAATGAAGTGGTAGCTGTGCTCGGTTCTAATGGAGCAGGGAAGACCACTCTTTTAAAGACTATTTCTAAGTTAATTTCTCCCTTTACCGGAGAGATTATTTTTGAAGGGCAAAATATTGCCTCCTACCCTCCTTACTTGGTTGCCCAGGCGGGAATCGCCCATGTACCAGAAGGCGGAAAGCTTTTTGTTAATATGACCGTTTATGAAAATCTTCTTATGGGAATTTATAGAAATAGAAAGAAGGTAAAAGAGGATATATTAGAAGAAATTTATGAGATTTTTCCTATATTACGGGAGCGGAAAAATCAACTCGCCAGGACTTTAAGCGGTGGTGAAAAGCAGATGCTTAGTATTGGTAGGGGTCTGGCCAGTCAGCCTAAATTTATAATGCTGGATGAGCCCTCTCAAGGCCTTGCACCCAAATTGGTTGATGAAATTTATCAAAAATTGTCGATTTTGAAGAAGAGAGGAATTACCATCTTACTTATAGAACAAAATATAAATTATGCTTTACAATTCGCCGAAAGGGGTTATGTCTTAGAAAATGGTAGGATCGTTATGGAAGGGGAGAGTAAGGAACTTTTAAATAGTGAGCATATAAAGAAACATTATCTGGGGATCTAAGTGGATAGGAAATAGGGATATATAAAATAGGAATATAATGAGTGAATAATTTTAGGGAAGGAGGTAGAGATGCATCAAATCATTCAGAGGGCAAAGGAAGAGAAAAGATCTTTACTGGAGACCGAGGCAAAGGAATTATTAAAGGAGTATAATGTCCCAGTTCCTGATTTTAAGTTAATACAGAGCGAAGAAGAGGTTACGGGATTGGCTAAAGAAATGACTTTCCCCGTAGCTATGAAAATTGTCTCTCCCGAGATCATCCATAAATCGGATGCCGGGGGAGTAAAGTTAGGGATTAAAGATGAAAAAGAGGCCCGATTGGCTTATCAAGAGATTATTCGGAATATTAAAAAATATAATCAAGAAGCCAGGGTTAAAGGGGTAATAGTATATCCGATGCTCCCTAAGGAAGTAGAAGTAATTGTGGGGATGATAAATGATCCCCATTTTGGCCCGGTCGCCATGTTTGGCTTGGGAGGAATTTTTGTAGAAGTACTGGAAGATGTTTCTTTCCGGATCATTCCTTTAGAGGAAGAAGATGCCGAGGAGATGATTAGAGAGATTAAAGGATACAAAATCCTAAAAGGGATAAGAGGTGAGCCACCTCGCGATGTTCCGGCGATAAAAGAGGTTCTGTTGAAAGTTTCTAAACTGGCTATGGAAAATCCCGAGATTAAGGAAATAGACTTAAATCCTATCTTTGTCTTTGAGCAAGGTTTACAGGTAATCGATGCCCGAATGATGCTATAGGAGAAGAATAAACTAATCGAAGGGAAGCTAAAATGAACAGATAAGAATGAAGTTAATTATTTTGGATTTTTTAAAAATATAACTTCATTGGGGAAGAAGGTGATTTTATTGGAAAAACAGCAATTTGATTTTGTGGGGAAGGATTTTGCTATAAAGAATGTGGGCAAAGTAACCGGTAAAGAGGTTTACTCTGGTGATGTAAGTATCCCCGGCCAGTTATATGCGGTAGTTTTGCGAAGCCCTTATGCCCATGCCGAGATCAAAAAGGTAGATTATTCTGAGGCTGAAAAGATGGGAGCAATATGCATCGGTCCTGAGGATGTTCCAGATTATTTATATAATGAGCGAATAGTGAGTATTCCGGATAAGACCTATCGAGACAGAACCGTTTTACCCAAAGATAAAGTGCGTCATGTCGGTGAAGCTCTAGCGACCTGTGCTGCGGAAACTGAGGAAGAGGCCCTTGCTGCCTTGAAAAAGATAAAAGTAGAATGGGGTAGAAAATGGAAGCCTCTGGTAACTCTCGAGGAGGCGATGGAAGACGAGGCCCCCCCTATCCATGATTATGTCTATTTAGGAGAAGAAAAAGTAAAGATCAAGAATAATATAGCCTGCACCAGGGATATCGAGGTCGGCGATATGGAAAGGGGTTTTGAAGAGGCAGATACCGTGGTAGAGAGAACCTTTAGTACCCCCCGAATCTATCATCTGCAGATGGAGACCAAGTCAGCGGTATGTGTCCCCGAGGCCGATGGAGGAATAACCGTCTGGGTCACTTCTCAAGGGATTCACAATGTTCGTATTCTGCTGGGGAATATTTTTAATCTCCCTTTAAATAAAGTGAATGTGAAGAGGGTTACTCTGGGAGGTTCTTTTGGCTCGAGCATCCAGATGAATTCTATTACCCCTATCTGCGTAGCTCTGGCTTTAAAGGCAAAAAGACCGGTGAAATTAGTATCTACTCGAGAAGATGATCTTTACGACCACGCTAAATACCCTCTTATAACTAAATTAAAAGTAGGTGCTAAAAAAGATGGCACTTTAACGGCGGCCCATTGTCGGGTCTGGGTGGAGATTGGCGGTCATAATATTCAGGCCTATCCTTATCTGGGTTGTGTAGCTGGCTGGTTTGCCTCTCTCTATAGATGGAAAAATTTGAAATATGAAGGAAAGGCAGTGTATACCAATAAGGTACCTACCTGTGCAATGCAGGGTTACGGTAACCCCCAGATCAATTTTGCCGTAGAAAGTTTAATGGATATACTAGCCGAAGAATTAGGGATGGATCCCATTGAACTCCGCCTTAAAAATTACGTGGGTAAGGGAGAAGAATTCTGGGGGCAAGGTCCGACAGTAAGATCTATTATCCGAAGTTGCGGCGTGGAAGAGATGTTGGTAGAAGGGGCTAAACTGGCCGAATGGGAAAAGAGGACCCTCCCTCTAGAGAAAGAAGGAGAGATTAGAAGAGGTATCGGTGTGGCCCGCGGTTTTCATACTTCCGGTACCGGTGGACCTAATCCTGGGGAGACTATTGATTATTCCGGGGCGACTATTAAAATCAACGAAGATGGTTCAGTAGATGTGTTAACTGCCTTAATGGATCACGGGGGAGGTACCTGGGAGGCGGCAGCTAAAATAGTAGCAGAAGTTTTAAAGGTACCTTACGAGAAAGTGGGCATTTATAATGTGGATACCCGAACCACGGTCTTTGACGTTAATACCCATGCCACTCGAGGGGTATATTGTGGAGGTGGAGCAGTAAAATATGTGGCAGAAAAGGTGAAAGAGCTACTCTTAAATTATGCCGCTACCCTCTTTAAGGATTTGCCCGAAAATTTAGAGTTAAGTTGTAACCACGAACTTGGTCAAGCCGTGATTTATCCCCGAGAAATTCCAGAAAACTACAAGACTTTGGGGGAAATAGCCGAATATGCCCATATCACCAGTTGGGGGACTCTGGCTTATACGGCTACTCTAAGACAGAAAAATTGCCCCCCTTGTTTTATTACCCACTTTGTAGAAGTAGAAGTAAATACCAGAACTGGAGAGATAAGTATACCAAGAGCAGTCATTTTAGGAGATTCAGGAACTATTCTTAACCCTGCTTTATGGGAAGGGCAAATAATCGGCGCTTTTAGTAGGGGGTTGGGCTTTGCCCTTCTGGAAGAGACTAAATATGATTTAAAGGAGGGTAAATTAGAATGTAAAGGGATGATAACGGACTATAAGATACCAACTACCTTAGAGATGCCGAAGCTAGACAATCTTTTGGTACGTTCTGCTCACACCTATGAGCCTACCGGTCCTTTTGGAGCGAAGGGAATAGGAGAAGCAGCTTTAAGTTCGGTGGGTTCTGCCGTGGCCAATGCTATCTATAATGCTATCGGAATTAGATTTTATGAACTCCCTATTACCCCCGAAAAGGTGCTTAAAGCTTGGAAAGAAAAAGAAAGAGAAGAAAGTCAGGAAAGGGTAGGTGATAAACTTAATGAGTACTAGCCGGCTTTTAACTCAAGAATTTGAATATTTTGCCCCTCATACTTTAAAGGAAGCCTTAGATTTACTCTATAAATACAAAGACGAGGAGGTTAAGATATTAGCCGGGGGGACTGACCTGTTAGTTAAAATGAAGACCCTGGATATGAAGATAGATTATTTGATAAACCTAAAAGAAATACCCGAACTTAAAGCTGTAGAGACAAATAATCAAGGATTAAAGATTGGCGCTACTGTCCCTCTATCCCAATTAGAAAGGAGGGAAATAATCAAAGAAAAATATCCCGCTTTATATGAGGGGATTAAATCGATGGCCGCCATTGCCATCAGAAATATGGCTACCCTACCGGGGAATATTTGTAATGCCTCTCCCGCCGGAGATACTATTCCTCCCTTAATGGTTTATGAAGCGCAATTGAGGATAGTAAGTAAAGAAGGAGAGCGCCTTGTTCCTGTAGAGGATTTTTTAAGGGGAGTGGGAGAAACCATAATTAGAAAAGAGGAATTGGTAAGCCAGGTGATCATCCCTGCACCCCCCTCAAACTCTGGTAGCGCCTTCTCTAAGAAGAGTCGGGTAAAGGCCGATATTGCTAAAATTAATCTGGCAATCTGGCTGGAAAGGGAGGGTAAGACCTGTAAAGATGCTCGGATAGTCCTTGGCTCCGTTTTTATTAAGGCTCTCCGGGCTAAAAGGGCCGAAGGACTCTTAAAGGGAGAGATGGTAAGTAAAGAACTATTAACCCAGGTAGCCAGACAGGCTGCCGAGGAGATTAAACCCATCGATGATGTCCGTTCTACCGCCGAGTATCGGACTACTCTAGCACGAGTAATGGTAGAGGATACCCTTAAACTGGCCTGGGAGAGGGCAGGAGGTGAGCTAGAAGGATGAAAAAGACCGAGATAGAGTTTACCCTTAATGGTAAAAAGAAAAAGGTAGAGGTAAAACCCAGTGACCTTTTAATTAATCTAATAAGAGAGGAGCTTTATTTAACCGGGACAAAATATGCCTGTGGTATCGGGGAATGTGGGGCCTGTACTGTTTTATTGGATGGTGAGCCGGTACTTTCTTGCCTTACCTTAGCCATAACGGTCGCCGGTAAAGAGATTACTACTATTGAAGGACTAGCCCAGGATGAGGAACTCCATCCGCTCCAGAGGGCCTTTTTAGAACAAGGAGCGGTACAATGTGGTTTTTGTACCCCGGGGATGATCCTGACGGCTACTGCCTTATTAAAGGAGAAACCACAGGCTACCGAAGAGGAGATTCGAGATTATATGCGAGGGAATCTCTGCCGCTGTACCGGTTATGTGCAGATAATAAAGGCAATTAAATCTTGTACCACTGGAGGAGAAAACTAGCTAACTAGCTAACTAAATAATCAATCAACTAAAACAAGGAGGAAGAAAAAGTGAACCAATTTAAATATATTTCTCCCAAAACAAAAGAG
>DFYM01000004.1:29191-39461 GCA_002383355.1 Candidatus Immundihabitans aquiphilus
TAATGACTAACGACTGTATGGTCATTGCGAGAGAGCGAAAGCGACCGAAGCAATCTTAAGAGGCATAACCTATTTTATTTAACCGGGAACTAGGTAATTAACTAACTAAAACAAGGAGGAAGAAAAGGTGAGCCAATTTAGATATATTTCTCCCAAAACAAAAGAGGAAGTATTGAAAATTTTGGAAGAAGAGAAGTCAGAAGCCTGTATAGTAGCGGGAGGTAGTAATGTATTACCTTATATAAGGGATAAAATAATTCCTCCGAAGTTGTTATTGGACATTTCTGGCATTGAAGAACTAAATTACATTAAAAAAAATGGAAGCAACTGGCGTATTGGGGCCACCACCACCATTTCCGATCTAATTAGTTCTAAAATTATTCGGGAAGAGTGTAATATATTATGCCAAGCAGCCGAACAGTTTGCCGATCCATTGGTGAGAAATAAGGCTACCATTGGAGGAAATCTGGCTGATGCCTCACCGGCGGCCGATACTGCCCCACCCTTATTAGCTTTAGATGCAGGGTTAGAAGTAGAAAGTAAGGGTAAAAAAAGAGAGATTTTTCTTAAAGATTTTTTTCTCGGGCCGAGAAAAACGGCTTTACAGGATGATGAAATGATTACCGGCATCAACTTTAAAAGTGATTCCCTAAATAAACCTGGCTGCTTTATTAAATTAGGTTTAAGGCAAGCTATGGCTATTTCTGTAGTTACGGTAGCGATGGTCTTAGAAATAGAAGAAAATAGAGTAAAAGATATACGTGTGGCTATGGGTTCAGTTGCTCCAATTCCTCTCCGCTTGTTTAACGCCGAAGAATTCTTAAAGAATAAGCACCTAAATGATGATTTAATTGAAGAAGCCAAAAATAAGGTATATGAGGAAGTAAATCCTATTAGCGATATTCGAGCCTCAGCGGAATATCGCTGTTATATTTCGGGAATATTATTTAAACGGGCGCTGGAAAAATTGACCAATCAAACCAGTTAACCATGTAACCAGTTAACCAACTAACCAAATCAAGGAGGATAAAATGATGGAAGAATACCCCATTGAGTTAACCATAAATGGTGAAAAAATAGTTTCTACTGCTAAGGCAGAAGAATCATTATTAAGATTTTTACGCCGCCATGGTTTTTATGAGGTAAAAGGTGGCTGCGAAAAGGGAGATTGCGGTACCTGTACCGTGATTATGAATGGAAAAGCTATCAAGTCATGTATTACCCTGGCTGGGCAAGCCAATGGTAAAGAGATATTAACCGTTAGAGGGTTAGAAAAAGAGGAATCAGGTAGAAAATTACAGGAGAGCTTTGTTCAGCACGGGGCTATCCAATGTGGCTTTTGCACTGCCGGTATGTTGATGACGGCTAAAGCCTATTTAGATGAGAATCACCAACCTAATAAGGTAGAGATTAGAAAGGCAATATCAGGCAACCTGTGTAGATGTACTGGATATAAAAAGATTGTAGAGGCTATCTATGCCGTAGCCGAAGAAAATCAGAAATCAAAATGAACTTAAGGTCCTCTTGATTCTTAATTACCTGAGGGTGCTGGTCTTTGTTGTTGAGAAGGGTTCCTTGTCTATTTATGTAGATGTAGAGGGAGGATTCGATTTGCCAAATTCGTAATAAAAAGAATCAGATAAATCCGAACTCTACAACTACTTATAACTTGTAAATTATTTGGTCATTATACTTTGAGAAGTTTTTCAAAAATTAAGGAGAAGGTGAAATTTATGTCAGAATTTAAAATAGTAGGTAAACCAATACCTCGAGAGGATGCCCGGGCCAAGGCAAAAGGAGAACTTAAATATGCTGATGACTTTTCGCTCCCTGGGATGTTATATGGTAAAGTTCTTCATAGTAAGTATCCAGCGGCAAAAATTATATCTATAGATACGACTAAAGCAAAACAATTGCCCGGGGTACACGCAGTTTTAACTGCCCGTGATGTTCCTCATAATGAGACCATAACTAGGTTTGGACAAAGTGCAGAAGTGGGCAAGGGATTTGAGGGTTTATATCGGGTTTTAGCGGATAAGAAAGTAAGATTTAGGGGAGAAGCAGTAGCTTTAGTGGCGGCAGATACTGAAGAAATTGCCGAGGAGGCAGCGGCTTTAATTGAGGTCAATTATGAGCCACTTCCGGGGGTCTTTGATCCAGTAGAGGCGATGAAACCGGGAGCCTATTTGGTAGGAGAGGGTGATAGCAATATCATATGTAAATTTGGTTGTAGTCAGGGAGATATTAAAAAGGGTTTTGCTGAAGCCGAAGTTATAATTGAAGATACTTACCAGGTTCCTTTTGTAGACCATGCTTATTTAGAAACCGAAGGGGGGGTTGCCTGGATAGACGAAAAGGAAGTAATTAATATTCGGGTAGGTTCTCAAGTAATTGAGCATTTTCGGGATGTAGCTGAAGTACTGGGCTTACCCCATAATCAGGTTCGTTATATAGGGACAATGATGGGAGGTGGCTTTGGAGGGAAAGAAGATATTACTGTAGAAACTTATTTAGCCCTGCTTACCTGGAAGACTAAAAAACCCGTAAGATTGTTCTACACTCGGGAAGAATCTATTTTATGTCACAGTAAGAGACATCCTTTTATTATGCATTATAAAGTTGGAGCCAAAAAAGATGGAAGATTGGTTGCCTTAGAAGCAGAATTAATTTCTGATGCCGGAGCCTATCCTTATTTAAGTCCCTGGGTAAACTTGTATGCTACAGTGAATGCGGCTGGCCCTTATTGTATTCCTAACGTTAAGATTAATACCTATTGTGTTTTAACTAATAATACTTTTACCAGTGCCAATAGAGGTTTTGGAGCTCCTCAGCCTAATGTGGCTTACGAGAGCCTGATGGATGAATTAGCATATAAACTTAAGATAGATCCCTTGGAAATCAGGCGTAAAAATTGTATTACTACCGGAAAATCATTATCTACTACCGGACAAGTCTTTAATACCTATGTAGCCCTTCCCGAAGTGGCAGAGAAGGCCTGGAAGGCCTTGGGAGAAACTAAGAAGGTTGAGGATAAAAATAAAAGGATTGGTCGCGGTTTAGCCATAGGATTGATGAGCTACGGGAGAATGACTTTTCTTCATGATACTTCTCGTTGTTACGTAAGATTGGAATCAGATGGAAGTGTCTTAATCAGATCGGGGATTCCTGATTTAGGAGGAGGTCAAGTTTCTCTACTCTGTCAGATCGCCGCTGAAGAATTAGGGGTACCTATGTCAAAAATAAGGATATACTATAGTGACACCGCTTTAACGCCTTTAGCCGGAACTACTACAGCTACCCGACAGACTTATATGTCAGGGAATGCCACACTCAAGGCAGCCAGAGAGATAAAAAAGAGAATTATCCAGAAAGCTGCTGAGATGATGAATGTTAACCCGGAGAAACTGGTTATTGGTGAGGAAAAAATAATAGTAAAATATGATTCTGCTCAATATTTACCCTTGCTCGAGGTAATAAAGGCCTGTAATACTGAGGGAATAGAATTATTCTGTGAGGCACAGTTTAAAGGTCCCTTTACTATGGTTCCTGATTTATCCAATATCCGAGGGACGATCTTCCCTGATTTTACTTTTGGTGCCCAAGCAGTGGAAATTTCTGTGGATATAGAAACCGGGCAAGTAGAAGTCTTGAAACTTGTTACCTGCTATGATGTGGGTAAAGCTATTAATCCTTTGAGTGTAGAAGGTCAAATGGAGGGTGGCTCCATTTATGGGATGGGTTATGCCTTGATGGAAGAAGTGGTTATGGAAAAGGGGGTTACCTTAACTCCTTCTTTCTCAGAATATATTATCCCTACGGCTGCTGATGTGCCCGAGGTAGAGGCCATTTTAGTAGAATCAGGCGGGGGATTAGGACCTTATGGGGCAAAAGGAATTGGTGAACCGTCTTGTAGTATTATTGCGCCAGCAATATTAAATGCTATTTATGATGCGGTGGGGGTAAGAATAAAAAGTTTACCAGCCACTCCGGAGAAGATAATAAGAGCCTTAAAGAAACATTATTTTGAAGGAAGATAAAAGACGGTGGAAGTAGATAAATTTTGGGAAGAAAAAGAAAGAGAAATAGGGGAGAAGGTAATCTACAAATGTCTAGCCCAATATCTAAGTGGGTATCGAGAATTTCCTGGGCCCTCGTGGGGCTTATTCTTTTTTACTAAAGAAGCTATTTATTTTCAGACTTTTCCGAAGGAAAATTGGCTTTCTAATATTACGGGGGCAAGAAAGAAAAGAAAATCAGAGGAATCGCTTCTTAGTTTTGCTATCCCCTGGAAGCAAATCACTCAAATTACTTTTCCTCCCGAAAAGTCCAGAATAAAAAAGTTTTTCTCTCCCCTGGGTAGCAAAGTAATAGTGGACTGTATTACTGAAAATACTAAATTGGGGATAGAGTTAGTATTTAATAATGATAAAGATCTCCATATATTACAAGAAAATTATTCCTCTTTTTCCTGAATATTCCTGAATATTCCTGAATAGTGAATAAACCTAAAGGGCCAATCAATATTACCCCTTCCTTTTGTCTTATCCCGTGAAGAATTTTATCGAAGTAATGAAGAATAAGGAATAAAGGATTACCAAGGGGATTAAAATCGTAAAGTAGAAAAAAAGAAAGGGACCAAACCCTTAACTAAATTAAGAAAATAGGAGGAGATATGCCGTAAAATGACTGAAAAAAATCATTCTAAGAAATACTACCAGAAGACCATTGAAGAAATAGAAGCAGAGTTAAATACCTCTTTACGTTCGGGGTTAACTACCTCTGAAGCCCATCAACGTCTGGAAAGAGTCGGTCCTAATCAGCTCAAAGAAGGGAAGAAGAGATCTCCCTGGAATATGCTGTTAGACCAATTTAAAGATATCCTCATTATTATTCTGTTAGTATCTGCCCTGATCTCCATTTTTTTAGGGGAAGTCAGCGATGCGGTGGTGATTGGTATTATTGTGCTGTTGAATGCTACCTTGAGCGTGTTTCAGGAGTATAACGCCGAAAAGTCTCTGGAGGCTCTAAAAAAGATGAGCGTCCCAGAAGCGCTGGTAATTAGAGATGGGCAGCGAAAAAAAATCCCCTCCCCTCAATTAGTTCCTGGGGATGTAGTGCTCTTAGAATCAGGCGACCGGGTTCCCGCTGATCTCCGCTTAGTAGAAGTGAATGATCTAAAAATTCAAGAAGCAGTCTTAACCGGTGAATCGGAAGCAGTAGAGAAGACCTCGGNNAAAGGGGTAGTGGTAGCTACGGGGATGCATACCGAAATGGGGCAAATTGCCGAAATGCTCCAGGAGCAAAAGCAGGAACTAACCCCCTTACAAAAGAAATTAAATGAGGTGGGTAAAGGTCTAGGGTTAATCACTTTAGTTATCGCCGTCCTCGTAGTGGTATTGGGTTATCTACGCGGAATTGATTTTTTTGATATATTTTTGACCGGCATATCTTTGGCGGTTGCTGCGGTTCCCGAAGGCTTGCCCGCGGTAGTGACTATTGTACTGGCCTTAGGGGTCCAGAGAATGATTAAGAAGAATGCTATTGTCCGCCGCTTGCCCGCGGTAGAAACCTTAGGGGCAGTTACAGTAATCTGTTCAGATAAGACCGGTACTCTGACCCAAAACCAGATGACGGTGCAAAAAATAGCATTGATCGATAAGGAAATTGAGGTAGAAGGGGTTGGTTATCAACCCGTTGGCCAATTTAGACAAAATGGTCAACTAATTCAGGCCGGCGATGACCCCCTGCTTTCCCTTTTACTTAAGGCAGCAGCACTCTGTAATAATGCAATCTTAAAGCAAAGCGAGGAAAATCAACAATGGGAGATCCTTGGTGACCCTACCGAAGGAGCCTTAATAGTTGCCGCTGCCAAAGCAGGTTATCAAAAAGAAAGATTAGAAGACGAATATCCCCGCCTAAAGGAATTACCTTTCGATTCGGAACGAAAAAGAATGTCTACGATTCACCAGACGCCAGAAGGCAAGAAAATACTCTTTACCAAAGGTGCGCCGGATCAGGTAGTTGACTGTTGTAGTCATTATTTGTCGGAAGGTAAATTATCTCCCCTCTCGGAATCAATTAAAGAACATATCTTAGAGCAAAACCAGAAACTTGCCTCCTCTGCCCTTCGAGTTCTGGCTATAGCCTACCGGGAATTGACTCCTTCCGAAGAAGAAATACTGGAAAAGAAGGGCAAACTTGAGGTTAACCAGATGGAGAATCAATTAAACTACTTGGGACTAATGGGGATGATTGATCCGCCACGGGAAGAGGTGAAGCAAGCGGTTCAGACCTGCTGTGAGGCAGGTATTCGGCCGATTATAATCACTGGTGATTATCCTTTAACCGCTCAGGCCATTGGTGCCCAATTGGGGATTTACCAACCGGGTGACCAGATTATTACCGGTAACCAATTAGAAAATATGTCACAGGAGGAATTAGAGAAGATTGTTTTAAAAACTGCTATCTTTGCCCGCGTATCCCCTCGGCATAAACTAAGAATTGTAAGGGCCTTACAAAAAAATAGTCAGGTGGTAGCTATGACGGGAGACGGGGTCAATGATGCCCCGGCCTTAAAAGAAGCAGATATTGGAGTAGCTATGGGCATTACGGGAACAGATGTTTCTAAAGAGGCAGCGGATATGATTTTAACTGATGATAATTTTTCCTCTATTGTCGCGGCTATCGAAGAAGGGAGAAAGATCTATCAAAACATCCGAAAATTTATTCGCTATTTGCTATCCTGTAATTTAGGGGAGGTAGTTACCATTTTTTTGGCTATCCTGATCGGATTCCCCCGTCCCCTTATTCCTATTCAAATCCTCTGGGTTAATCTAGTTACCGATGGACTTCCGGCTTTAGCCTTAGGACTTGACCCTGCCGAATATGACCTGATGAAACACCCCCCGAGAGACCCTCAGGAAGGAATTTTTTCCGGCAAAATGGGTTTTAACATCTTCTCTCAAGGAATATTTATCGGCTTTATTACCCTTCTGGTCTTTTATTATGGTTATACCCATTATTCTTTGGCGGTAGGCCAGACGATGGCTTTTGGTACCTTGAGTTTTACCCAATTGTGGCAATCCCTTAATTCTCGCTCTGATCATTATTCGCTGTTCAGGCTGGGAATTTTTAGTAATAGCTATCTGATTCTAGCTATCTTAATCTCTGCTATCTTACAGCTCTCGGTGATGTTAATGCCTTATTTACAAACGGTATTTAAGGTAGCTTCCCTTAATTACTCCCAGTGGATAATGGTAATTTTAGCTTCCTTCATGGCCCTCCCCTATGTGGAAATATTAAAAAAAATGAGGCTAACTTATTAAAAAAATGATATCAAGGAGCTAAGCTGGTGTTGATTGGTGAGACTTTAAATTTAAAAAAGAAGGCTTTTATATCTTTGGTAGGGGCAGGGGGGAAGAGCACTCTTTTTAATCGACTGGCTGAAGAACTAGCTTATAAAAACAGGCGAATAATTCTTACTACTACTACCAAGATGTTTAACTGGCAGTTAGCTCCTTTTATAAAAAAAGGCAAATTAGTTAAGGGCTACCAGGAAGAGCTGGTTCGGGAATCTATTAAAAGATATTTTTCTCAGGGAGATAAAAGAGGAAGATTAGCGGTTGTAGTAGAGGAAATAGAAGAAATTAATGAAAAAGAAAAATTAACTGGTCCACCCTCAGCCTGGTTAGATAAGTGGTGGAACGAGGGGATAGCAGATTATTTTTTAGTAGAAGCCGACGGGGCAGCCGGCAGATCAGTAAAAGCCCCCGCCTCTTATGAGCCGGTAGTCCCCTTATCGACTACTGATTTAATCGGAGTGATGGGCATTGATGCCCTGGGTCTTCCTTTAGGGGAAGAAAATGTTTTCCGTTCTACCATTTTCTCCCAGTTGACTGGCCTGGCCGAGGGAGAAAAGATAGGGATAGAGGCTTTATCCCGGTTAGTTTGCCATCCTGAAGGTTTGTTTAAAAAGGCTCCTCCAGGTTCCCGCTGTCACCTTTTTATTAATAAAGTAGAGGATTCCCTCCATTTGAAAGAAGCCGAAGAATTGGCTTTTGAAGTTTTAAAGCTCGGTCACCAGAGAGTTAGTGATATAATTATAGGGGCAGCCAGTCAGAAGGAAGTAATTAGAGAGGTTATCAGGAAGGTAGAAGAAGGGTGATTTACGGAATAATTTTAGCGGCCGGGGAGAGTAAAAGGATGGGGAGACTTAAATTAACCCTCCCTTTAGGGGATAAAAAACTGATAGAGTGGGTATTAGAAGCTGCCCAATGGTCTTCTCTGGATAAAATAATTTTAGTTATTCGTCCCGAAGATGAAGAAATATTTAAGTTAGGGGAATGCTATGGGGCAGAAATAGTGCTTAATCCCGATTTTCGCCAGGGGATGAGCACTTCCATTAAGGCAGCCCTATCCCGGCTAGATCTTCCAGAACCAGAGGCAGGAGGATTTATTCTTATTTTAGGAGACCAACCTTTAATTGATTTTCAAATTATAAATAAATTAATAGAATCTTTTTCTCCGGGCAAAGGAGAAATCATTGTACCTTATTTTAAGGGTAAGCGGGGGAATCCGGTCCTTTTTGATTTCTGTTGGAAAGATGAATTAATGAGGATAAGCGGTGATACAGGAGGAAGAGCATTAATTAAGGCTTACCCTGATAAATTGAAAAGGATAAATATTTCCAGTCCGGCAATTTTGTGGGATATTGATGAGGAGAAGGATTATTTAAAGATCCAGACTTATTTACAACATTGGCAAAGGGCAGAAAATAGCAAGGGGAAAAGGAGAACCGAATTTGAATAATATATTAATAGTAGTTCGAGGTGGGGGAGATTTAGCTACCGGAGTAGTAGTCCGACTTTTCCGAGCAGGATTCCCTCTGGTGGTTTTGGAAATAGCCCATCCTACAGTTATCCGTCTCCCGGTTTCTTTGGCGCGAGCGGTGTATGAGGGGAAGGCCCGGGTCGAAGACGTAGAGGCAGTTCTGATCCCTTCCTGGGAAAAAGCAGAGAAGATTATACCGAAGGGAAAGGTGCCAGTCCTCATAGATCCAGAGGGGAGCTCTCTAGAAAAGCTTTCTCCTGTCGTCTTAGTAGATGCTATTTTAGCTAAGCGTAATTTAGGGACCAGAATAAATCAAGCTCCTTTAGTTGTCGCTTTGGGTCCAGGATTTACTGCCGGGGAAGATGTCGATGTAGTGATAGAAACTAAACGAGGGCATGACTTAGGTCGGGTTATCTATCAGGGTCAGGCGGCAGCAGATACCGGTATACCCGGGGAAGTGGGAGGAGAATCGATAAGACGGTTATTAAGGGCTCCTGCCGAAGGTAAGATCACCCCCTTACATCAAATAGGAGATTTAGTAGAGACCGGAGAGGTGATTGCCGAGGTAGAAGGAGTCTCTTTAAAAGCAGAAATATCAGGGGTACTTCGCGGATTAATTTATCCCCAAAGTTGGGTGCGAAAAGGGATGAAGGTGGGAGATATTGACCCCCGGGGGATAAGAGAATACTGCTTTACTGTTTCTGATAAAGCCCGCTCTATTGGAGGGGGAGTACTAGAGGCCATCTGCGCTTATTTAAATAGGTCAGGGGGACAAGAAGTCGGGAGATAAGTATTTTTGAAAGAGAGCTTAGGAGGATGAAGGATTAAAGAAAAGGAGATGAGGAGAATGATATACAATTGGATAAATCTGATTATAGGAATTGTTACTATCATTTGTCCTGTTGCCGCCGGAGTAAAAGGTGCTTCCCTGTGGATACATATCCTAATTGGTGTGATAATAGTTTTATGTGCTTATATGGTCAACCAAAAAATTCCTAAAGCTAAAAGTTAAATCTTGCTTTTAAGCTTCCCCCTAAACTCTCCCCTTAATAAGGTGGTTAATTAAAAAGACCAAAAGGTAAGGAGAAGATAGTAGCTATCTTACGATAAGATCTTACAGCAAGGGATTGAACTCTATTGAAATCTTAAGATAGAAAGCCTTGAAAGGAGGAAGACAAGGAAGGCCAATCTCCTTTTGCTTACTCTCTTGAGAGTAAGTCCTACTGCTGGATAATTATTACCTGGGCTGGTATATCTTAGGGAAGTGAAGTATGGTGCGGGTATAGGTTTAATTGACAAAGTTGGAGAAGAGGGGTAATATTTTAAAAATACCTTAAAATAAATACTAAAATACCCAGCTTAAGTTTGTAAGTAATAAGCGGAGAACTAGAGCCCGGTTAAATAAAATAGGTTATGCCTCTGGAGATTGCTTCGGTCGCTT
>DFYM01000004.1:39564-39747 GCA_002383355.1 Candidatus Immundihabitans aquiphilus
CCTGCCTTAGTTAACGGAGCACTAGCTACTAACGATAACTAATTATTGGTTATTGGGAGGGGAAATTATGGAAAAAGAGAGATTTTTAGATTTTGAAGGATTAACTTTTGATGATATTTTACTGGTTCCCGAAAAATCATCTGTGCTTCCTCGAGAAGTGGATGTTTCCACACTTTTTAGTCG
>DFYM01000004.1:39773-40973 GCA_002383355.1 Candidatus Immundihabitans aquiphilus
AAGTGGACAAAGTAAAAAGGTCAGAGAGCGGGGTAATAGTGGATCCTATCTCTCTTTCCCCCGAACAAAAAGTGGGGGAAGCCCTCGAGCTGATGGGTAAGTATCATATTTCCGGGGTTCCCATTGTAAATAAAGAAAAAAAATTAGTAGGAATATTAACTAACCGGGATATCAGGTTTTTAGAAGATAAAAATTTAAAGATTGGGGAGGTAATGACTAAAGAAAATTTAATTACTGCCCCAGTGGGTACCACCCTAGAGGAGGCCCAAAAAATATTGCATAAAAATAGGATTGAAAAATTACCTCTCATCAATAATAATTTCGTATTGAAAGGGCTTATTACTATTAAGGATATAGAAAAAGTCAGGAAATTTCCTAATGCCTGTAAAGATACTAAAGGTAGGCTCCGGGTGGGGGCAGCAGTAAGTGTCTCTCCTGAAACTATGGAAAGGGTAGAAGCTTTGTTTAAGGCTAAAGTTGATGTCCTCGTGGTCGATACGGCTCATGGACATTCCACCCGGGTTATTAAGCTCATAGAAGAAATAAAACATAACTTTACGGTAGAATTAGTGGGAGGTAATGTAGCCACTTTTGAGGGAGCAGAAAGCCTGATAAAAGCAGGTGTTGATGCTGTAAAAGTGGGTATTGGACCAGGTTCTATTTGTACTACCAGGGTGATTGCTGGCGTAGGAATGCCTCAGGTTTCAGCGATACAGGAGTGTAAGAGGGCAGCTAAAAAATACGGTGTGCCGCTAATTGCCGATGGAGGGATTAAATACTCTGGTGATATAACCAAGGCTCTGGCCGTAGGGGCTGATTCAGTAATGATCGGAAATCTGTTTGCTGGTACTGAAGAGAGCCCCGGAGAAGTGGTGCTTTATAAAGGGAGAAGCTATAAAGAATATCGGGGAATGGGTTCCATTGAGGCGATGAAGAAAGGCAGCAAAGATCGATATTTTCAGGAGGAGATAGAGGAGAGCAAATTAGTTTCCGAGGGGATCGAAGGAAGGGTATCTTATAAGGGTCCGCTTTCTGGTTGTATTTTTCAACTAGTAGGTGGATTACGTTCCGGAATGGGATATTGTGGAACAGGAAATATTAAGGAGTTACAAGAAAAAACCAGGTTTGTTAAAATAACTACTGCTGGTTTAAGGGAGAGTCACCCCCACGATGTTATTATTACCAAGGAAGCACCCAATT
>DFYM01000004.1:41117-48649 GCA_002383355.1 Candidatus Immundihabitans aquiphilus
AAAAAAAGGGGGAATAGTGCAGAAATAAAAAGGCATAAGCTAAATAATTAGCTAGAGTAGGTAACCTGCGTCAAGTGTTAGAGAATGGGACGTTGTCTCTAAACGAAAGGTCTAAAGGTAAAAAAATTTCTTTAAGCCTGCGGTAGGTTATCGCGTCCGCTGCTACATCAATACACGAGATGCCTTCCTTTGATAAAAAATGTTCTCCTTGATGTAGCAGATATAAAAACAAAATTGATACTAATTTAAATTGATGTTATATCAAGGAGGAAAAATTGAATGAGGATATCATCTCATAAGATTACTCTTATTGGCCTTCTCATTGCTTTAAGTATAATTTTAACGCGGATAGCCAGTATTCGTATCGCTATTGGAGGAATAGAAGGGATTAGAATTGGTCTGGGGAGGTTACCTATAATTTTAGGAGGCATTACCTTAGGCCCTCTGGCAGGAGGATTAATAGGTGCCTTTTCTGACCTGTTAGGATATTTTATTAATCCGGTGGGGGCCTATATACCTCACATCACCTTAGCTTCTGCCTTGGTCGGAATAATACCGGCAGCCCTTTTGCGGATAAGGAGGAAAGAAGAACCTACCCTTGGGGAGTTAGGTATAGTCATTGCTATAGAACAAATAATTACCTCCTTTATTTTAATACCTTACTTTTTGCATAGCTTATTTGGACTCCCCTGGCAAGTATTAATCCCTCCTCGTCTGGTAGCAGAACCTATCCAGATAGTGCTTTATACTTATACTATCCATATAATTTTAAAGAGAAATATCTTAAGCTATAAGAATTACGATGGTTCTTATACCTTAAATAAGTAGGAAGTTTGCTCCTTTGACTAGGGGGAAGATGAAAGAGAAAGAGGAAGAATTAAATTTAAGCGAGAAAAAAATGAAGGCAGCAGTATTTTATGCTCCCCGCCAGGTTAAATTGGAAGAAATTAGCGTCCCGGCTATCGGCCCTGATGAAGTTTTAGTAAAAGTGAGAGCAGCGCTTACCTGCGGGACTGATCGTAAGACCTATTTAAGGGGACACCCCTTGTTTAAGCCGCCTTTTGTATTTGGGCATGAATTTGCTGGCGATATAGCCAAAGTAGGCAGTAAAGTTGACGGTTTTCAGCCAGGAATGAGAGTGGTAGCGGCTAATTCTGCCCCTTGTAATTCCTGCTTTTATTGCAAAAATGGGGAGCAAAGTTTGTGTGATAGTTTATTTATTCAATTAAGTGGTGCCTTTGCCGAATATATCAAGATTCCTGCTATAATTGTTTCCCAAAATTTATTGCCCTTCCCCGAAACGGTAAGCTATAAACAGGCTGCCTTTTTAGAACCTCTCTCTTGTGTAGTTCACGGAGTGGAGGAGGCAAAGATCAACTTGGGTGAAACCGTAGTCATCAATGGGGCGGGACCCATCGGTTTACTATTTTTACAAGTAGCCAAATTAAGAGGAGCAAAGGTTATTATTACTGATTTACAGGAGGAGAGATTAGCATTAGCCTCCCGCTTAGGGGCCTACCAGACCTTAAAGATCTCTCCGGAACAAAATGTGGTGGAAGAGGTAAGAAAATATACCGAAGAGCAGAGGGGAGCAGATGTAGCTATTGAAGCAGTAGGATTACCAGAAGTTTGGGAAGAGACCCTTTTAATGGTAAGGAAGGGAGGAAGAGTAATTCTTTTTGGGGGGTGTGAGACGGGGACGAAAGTGTCTCTCGATACTAGCTTAATCCATTATTCTCAAATAAACTTGAAAGGAGTTTTCCACCATACCCCTGGACAGGTCAAAAAGGCCCTAAATTTGCTTAGTGATAAATTAATCAAGGTGGACCCCTTAATCACGGCAGAATTCCCCCTCAGTGAAATATCTACGGTAATTGAGTGGATGCAGGCTTATAAAGGCCTTAAAATTGCGGTGATACCTTGATTCATATAATTCCTATAATTCGCCTATCCTATTATCGTATTCTCCTTTCTTTCGGTTCGGATAAATCCGCTCTTTCTGTCACTTATATCTTTTTCTAATTATCGTTTCTAGATATAATTAATCCCCTTAATAAATTTACTATAATAGTAATCAAATAAAAGAGAATAAAAGAGATAAGGACCGATGAAGGCTTTAGTTAAATATGGAAAAGGCGAAAATGAAATAGAATTAAGAGATCTACCCGAACCCCAACCCCAACCTAAGGAAGTAAAAGTGAAGGTAAAGGCTACCGGAATTTGCGGGACCGATCTTTACGGATATCCCGCTTTAAGACCGCCGGTGGTTTTAGGACATGAGACAGCGGGGATTATAGTAGAAGTAGGTGAGGAGGTAAAGGATATAAAAGTAGGAGATAGAGTTACTACAGAAACTACTGCTTATATTTGCGGAAAATGCAGATACTGTCAGAGTCAGCAATATAATTTATGTAATTACCGTCGGGGATTGGGCTCAGCAGTAAATGGAGCTTTTGCCGAGTATTTTGTCATTAGAAAAGAGAGTATTCATCCCCTTCCTGCACATCTTGATTTTATCTCGGCCTCACTTTTTGAGCCTTTATCTTGTGCTACTCACGCCGTTATGGAACAGGCCAATCTATTAAGAGAAGAAGTGGCGTTGGTATTAGGTCCCGGCCCTCTCGGGTTATTAGTGGCGCAGGTGGCTAAAGCGGTAGGAGCCAGAGTAATTATGGGAGGGATTGAAGGAGACGAAAAAAGGTTAGCTTTAGCCCAAAAATTGGGAATTGATTTAGTTTTTAAGCTGGAAAAGAAGGATTTAGAAGAGGGTCTGTCGAATACTCTTATAGGAAAAGATATTGATGTGGTCTTTGAATGCTCTGGTTCAACTTCGGCGGTAAAATATGGACTAAAAATAATTCGGAAAGGGGGAAGATTTTTACAGGTAGGAATTGTACATCAGCCCATAGAACTTGATTTTAATGAATTTTTCTTTAATAAAGAGTTATCCATTATAGGTTCACGTACCCAAAGGCCTTCATCCTGGGAGAAGGCAATCAAATTAGTAAATAAAGAACAGGTAAATTTAAGAGAATTAGTAAGCGAGGTGTTGCCTTTAAGTAAGTGGGAAGAGGGTTTCCAGAAGGCGAGAGAAAAGAGTTCTATCAAAGTTGTTCTTCAGCCCTAAGAGGGCAGAGATATACCTCCTTAGGGGAGTCGGAAGGACCATAAAATTCGGCGCTATAAAATAACGGCGAGAGAATCTAAAATGGGGGAAAGCTAAACCTCCTTACCCTTACAAAAAATAAAAATATAAAAGGAGAGGATAAAGATGGTAGAATTTAAAAATCTTAAAGTAGGTTTAAAAGGAGTAGCCCAAACAGTGGTTACCGAGGAGAATTCGGCAGAAAGATTTGCTAAACCTATGGTTCCTGCCTTTGCTACCCCAATGTTGGTTTCTTTAGTGGATGCCGCGGCGATAAACGCGGTTAAAGATTGTCTTCCCGAAGGCTATATTACAGTAGCCTCGAAAATTTCTATCACTCATCTTGTTCCTACTCCCTTAGGGATGACGGTTACTGCCGAGGCGGTTCTCGTAGACCTTTTCCAAAATCGGTTAACTTTTGAGGTAACTGCTTTTGACGAGGTGGGAAAAGTAGGGGAGGGGACAGTAGAAAGATATATTATAGATTTAGAAAAATTTACCCTGAAGATGTTAGAAAGAAAAAGACCGCAGGGGTTGAATTTTGATTAACTAAAAAACAGTATAGCTTCTTTTGAACAGAAGGCCCTAATTTTGCCTCACTACCAATAAAGGTATGGGGAACTTAGAAGTAAGATAATATATCTTGCACCCAGATAGCAAGAGGAGTATCCCCTAAAACTCCCTCCCTTTTATTATTGTTTTTCATCTTATACCAATAATTAAAGTAGGAGAGTTTAGGGATTAGAAGAAAAAAACTATTTGGATATAACTTCTTCCTTTTCTTTTTTAATTTTTGGCTCAGGATTTGTTACTGATTCTTTTTTATCTTGCCCTTCTGCTGGTTTAGTAGTGTTAAGATGTGTTTTTTCTGGTTTACGATGATTATTGCGGTAATCTGTACTGTAAAATCCACTGCCTTTTAAGATAAAGTTGCCATTTTTGCTAATTATTCGGTAGGCTTCTCCCTTACAGAGGGGGCAATATTTAATCGGTTCATCAGTAATAGACTGAAATTTTTCAAAAGTGTTTCCACATTTTTTACATTTATATTCGTAAGTGGGCATCTTTATTTAGTACCTCCTTTTACAATTCAAGATAGTCAGAAAAATTTATTTTCCTGCCCCCCTTTTTAAGCCTTTTAAGCCTTTAGTTATTTGGGGTTTTAGGTCAGGTCTTCTATTTTGAAGTTCTGTTAAGATATTTTAATCAAGTTTTTATTTTTGTCAAGATTTTCTCGATCCTGGCAGCCCTGAAGAATTATTTTTGTTTTTAAGATGAGAAAATAGTATAATAATTATATAAAGTAAGCCAATACACCTGTCTGCGTGCACCTGCCTGTGTTGACACGGCAGGCAGGCGCACGCAGACAGGCAGAGGGGAGGAAGAGGAAAAATGTTTCGCCAAAATACAACTCATCTCCAAACCTCTTTTTTCGATATAGAAAACCAGCTATCAGAATCAAAGAGAAAAAAGATAAGAGAATCAGAGCAATACAGTTTTTACCAACTGATTTTCTAGAAGATAAGAGAGGAAGACTTTGCAGTATTATATTCCGAAAGCGGAAGCCAGCCAAACTCAGCGGTAAAAGTAATGGTATCAGCGATTATCCTTGCCTCCAGATATGGCTGGACCATAAAAAAGATGCTGGAGCAAATCGATTTTAATCTTCTTACCCGAATGGCCTTAGGACTACACCAGATGGATGATACAGCCTTTTGGAAGCGACCTTGTGGAAGCTACCATCAAGGAGTTGGTGAAAACCGCTAAATCATAAAGGAAAACTGCGCATCCGAGGACAGTTCAAAACCATGATCTATGCTTTTAGTATGGGAATAGCGATAAACTTTGGGAGGATCTACCGCTATCTGGCAGTAAATCCGGATTTATGCGGTTTATGGGGACTAATGAAGCCGAAGCCCGTCTGTGTTTTAAAAACTTGTTTCAACTTGGTCAAAAATTAGGCAATATTTTTAGTTTCGTCTTTTTTATAGTCAATTTTCAGCAATTGCCCAATTTTGAAATAAAATGTTGGCAGGTTACTTGATGGGGTTTTTAGAGGGGACTCATTTATGCTATTAAATAAAAAACCGATTCTTTTTGATAAGACGTAACCCCTAAACGGCATACTAAATGAGGGAGAAAAATGAAAATCGGAATTGTAGGAATGCCCTTGACCGGGAAGACCACCTTGTTTAATCTTTTGACTGGCCAGCATAAAGAGACTTCGGTTTATTCCTCCAAAGGGACAAAGAATATAGGGATAGCTACTGTTTATGACCAGAGAATAGATTATTTAAGTGCCTTGTATCATCCTAGGAAGACTACTTATGCCACTATTGAATTTGTAGATATTGCTGGAATTTCACCAGAATTGCCCCCCAAAGAGAAGTCCGAGATCTTTAGTCTTATTCAGGATGTTGACGCCCTTCTGCTGGTGATTAGATTATTCGAAGACCCCGCCGTAGGGGGGGAGAAAAATCCCCTTATTCAGTTAGAAAATTTAAAATGTGAGCTTTTACTCCGGGATTTAGAGGTAGTAGAGAATCGTTTAGAACGTCTAAAAAAGTCTAAGAAAAAATTAACTGCGGAAGAATTAGGAGAAATAGAAATTTTAGAGAAATGCAACCAGGGACTGAATGATAATCAATTTCTTTCGAACCTGGAATTTTCGGAGGAGGAAATTAAAAAGGTAAGTGGTTTCAGTTTTTATACCTTAAAGCCGATCATTATCGCTTTAAATTTTAGTGAAGAACAATTCAAGACTAAATCGTATCCCCAAAAGGATCAATTAGAGCAAGCTATTCAGGATAGCCGGATGGGCAGAATTAACCTCTGTGGTAAAATGGAGATGGAAATAAGCGAGCTGGAAGGAGAAGAAAGGCAAATCTTTTTAGAGGATTTGGGACTAAAAGAATCAGGAATTGAAAGGTTAACTAAGGTGTGTTACCAACACCTGGGATTAATTTCCTTTTTCACGGTAGGCGAGGATGAGGTTAAAGCCTGGACTATTAAAAAGGGGACTATGGCCAAAAAAGCTGCGGGGAAAGTGCATTCTGACATGGAAAGAGGGTTTATCCGGGCAGAGATAGTTAAATATCAGGATTTAGTGACTTTAGGCTCTATGCTGGCGGTAAAAGAAAAGGGGTTGCTAAGGATTGAAGGTAAAGATGCTATAATCGAAGACGGCGATATAATTAATTTTCGATTTAATGTTTAGTAAGAGAAGAGCGGATAAACTAAGGATTTTTGGGGAGGAGAATTAGGGTCGCTGATTTTTTTTGAGGAACTATTATATTTATATATTAAAGTATTAAAGGATACCGTAAATAATGGACCAAAGGAAACCTTTAGTCATCCTTTTTTGGATAGTTATTTTAGCTATTCAGGCCTGGGTCGGGGGAGTAGATAATGTTTGGGCTGAAGATGCTGAGGCCCTAACTGAGCGGGAAACCCAGCAACTAAAGACATTAAATCTTTCCAAGATTCTGGCCGAACATCCCCCTTCCGAAGCCGGGCTAGAAGATATAGATAATTACCAGAGGGGGTTAGAACTTTATCTCCAAGGTGATTATCCCCAGGCCGTCTCCAAACTGGCGAAGATTAAATACTCTACCCCGAATTCACCCCTTTATATTAAATCCCAATTTATAATGGGGGATAGTTATAAAAAGATGGAAGACTGGGATAAGGCAGTGGAAATATATGAAAACTTGGGGGTAGAGGGTCTCCTTTTAACTGATTATTCCCTCTTTTATCTGGCTGAAACCTATAAATTAAAAGGCGAAAATTCCCAATCTATTGCTATCTATAAGCAGATAATAGAGGATTTTCCACAAAGTCCAATTATTCCAGAAGCTAATTACCAGATTGCCCAAAACTATAGCGCGCTAAAGGATATAAATTCTGCTCTGGTTTATTATAGAAATGTCTTAGAAAGCTCTTTGGATACTCAGCTTAAAGCCCAGATTTTACTTGAACTTTCCGACCTATACTGGCAAGAAAAAAAATATATTGAAGCCTTAAATTGTTTATACGAAATTTTGGATAAAGGTTATAGGCTTAAAAGAAATTCAGAAGCGGAAGAGTGGTTAGTTAGACGTTTTTATGAGATGCAGGAAGATTTAAGAGGAATTGAGGTTCCTTACTCTATAAGGGTAAAGTGTACTGATGTTTTGTTCAAATATGGGTATTATGATCGGGCGGAAGATTTGTATCGAGAAATTATTACCGCCTTCCCCAAGGCCTTAGATATTGCCGAGGTCTACTATAAGCGAGCCAGGACTTTATACTATAAAAGGGAGTATAGGGAAGCAATTAATCTGGTTGAGAAGATTATAGCTAAATTTCCCCTTGAGGAAGAAGTTACTATTAAAGCAACTTATCTGGA
>DFYM01000039.1:0-154 GCA_002383355.1 Candidatus Immundihabitans aquiphilus
CTGTCACGCAGGAGATCGCGAGTTCAAATCTCGTCGACCCCGCCATTTTTAAGGTTTTTGCCTTTATTGCCCTTTTTGGTTAGATAAAGATATGATATTATAAGGATAAATAGAGAGGGTAATTTACCGTTGCCGAGATAGCTCAGTTGGTAGA
>DFYM01000039.1:224-3456 GCA_002383355.1 Candidatus Immundihabitans aquiphilus
GTAAGGCAGAGGACTGCAAATCCTTCATCCTCGGTTCGAATCCGAGTGCCGCCTCCATTTAGTTTTAGAGTTTTTAGTAGAAGGAGCAGGTTGCGGAGAGAAGGGAAAGGGGCGGTTAGTTCAGAGGAAGAATGCTTGCTTGACGCGCAAGAGGTCACTGGTTCGAGTCCAGTACCGCCCACCATGGGGAAATTTTTGAAAACAGAATAAAAAAATAAAAAATACTAAGCGGAAATAGTAGATTAGTCTTTTATTAAGAGAGAATAGATATATAAGGTGGGAGTATTTAGATATATGATTAACCGAATACCTTTCCGCAAGAGTCCTGATCTAAAGTTGCCAAAGGCAGACAAGTAAGATTGGGCGGCCTATATCCGTTAAAATATTACTTAAGGGAGTTAAGATTAATTTTTGATATTTTTTATTTTTTTAGGATTAATTTTAACTAAAAAAGGTGGAACCGCGAGGGAGTTTATTTAACTTCTCGTCCTTTTATATACTTTTATGTAATAGGAGGGCGAGAAGTTTTTTATTTATCTAAAAAGGAGGAAATTATTATGTCTAACTTAAAAGTTATTTTGGGAGATGGTAGAAAGATAGAATTGCCCGAAGGGGCAACCTTAAGAGATGTTGCCTTCCGGATTAGCCCGGAATTGGGCGAAGAGGCTATCGCTGGAATAGTAAACGGAGAAAAGAAGGACTTAAACTATACCCTTCAGGATAATGATCGGGTAGAGATATTGACTTTTTCTTCACCGGAAGGGAAGGAAATTTATCATCATAGTACCTCTCACCTTATGGCTCAAGCCGTAAAGGAATTGTTTCCGGAGGCAAAATTGGCCATTGGCCCGGCGATAGAGGACGGATTTTATTATGATTTTGAGGTAGATCGTCCCTTTACTCCTGAGGATATGGCCATTATTGAACAAAAAATGAAAGAGATCGTGGAAAGGGATTTACCTTTTCAGAGGATAGAGGCAAGTAAAGAAGAAGCGATTAAAATTTTTGAGAGCAGAGGGGAGGTATATAAATTAGAGCTTTTGAAAGAGATTCCGGAAGAAAAGGTTAGCTTGTATCAGCAAGGAGAATATATTGACCTCTGTAGAGGGCCGCACGTCCCTTCTACTGGAAAGATAAAAGCCTTCAAACTTTTAAGCATTGCCGGGGCCTACTGGAGGGGGAATGAAAAAAATAAAATGTTACAGCGTATCTATGGTATTTCTTTTGCTAAAGAATCTGAATTAGAGGATTACTTAAGATTAATGGAAGAGGCTAAAAGGAGAGACCATCGAAAATTAGGGAAAGATTTAGAACTATTTAGTATGCACGAGGAGGGAGTTGGTTTCCCCTTCTTTCATCCCAAAGGTATGATTTTGAGAAATATCTTAGAGAATTACTGGAGAGAAGAACACCAAAAGAGCGGCTATAGTGAAGTTAAAACCCCGATTATTTTGCATAAATCCTTATGGATGAGGTCAGGCCATTGGGAGCATTATCAGGAGAATATGTATTTTACTAAAATTGATGAAGAAGATTATGCTATTAAACCGATGAATTGTCCAGGGAGCATCTTGATCTATAAGTGTAATTTACACAGTTATAGAGAATTACCCTTGAGGATGGCTGAATTAGGATTGGTACATCGGCATGAATTGTCGGGAGTATTGCATGGCCTTTTTAGAGTAAGATGTTTTACTCAAGACGATGCGCATATATTTATGACGCCGGAGCAGATTAAAGAAGAAATAAAAGGGGTAATTGATTTAACCGATCGCTTATATAAGACCTTTGGTTTTTCTTATCAGGTAGAATTGAGTACTAAACCAGAAAAGGCTATGGGTTCTGAAGAAATATGGGAGAAGGCTACTAAAGGCTTAGAGGAAGCTTTGAAGGAGAAGGAGATCCCCTATACCGTAAATGAAGGCGGAGGAGCATTTTATGGGCCAAAGATTGACTTTCATTTACAGGATTGCCTGGGCAGAAGTTGGCAGTGTGGAACTATTCAGCTGGACTTTATTATGCCTGAGAAGTTTGACTTATTTTATATTAATCAGGAAGGTGAAAAGGAAAGGCCGGTAATGTTACATCGAACGATCCTGGGGAGTATAGAGAGATTTATCGGCATTCTGATAGAAAATTGTGCCGGGGCATTCCCGGTCTGGTTAGCTCCAGTGCAAGTAAAGCTGTTACCCCTTGCCGATAGGCATATCCAGTATGGTAAGCATATCCGGGAAGAATTAGTAAAGTATAATATCCGGGCAGAATTAGAGGAGATGAACGAAAAAATTGGGGCTAAAATAAGAAAAGCAGAGCTGGAGAAAGTCCCTTATATGTTAATATTCGGAGATAAAGAAATAGAAGAGGAGCTGGTGGCAGTAAGGAAGAGAGGTGAAGGGGACCTAGGGAGGATAAAGATAACCCAATTTATAGCCGATATTTTGCAGGAAGTTAAAAATAATGTGAAAGAATATGAAAACTAAATATCCTGAAAAGGGAGGTAGGAGATGGATATGCGCAAGACTAAGATAGTATGCACTATTGGTCCGGCGACTAATTCTTACGAAAAAATAGAGCAGCTAATTCAAGCCGGAATGGATGTTGCTCGCCTGAATTTCTCCCACGGAAGTTACGAGGATCATCTTCAAGTAATAGAGAATATTCGCCGGGCTTCTTTAAAGAGAGGCAAATCGGTGGCTATTCTTCAGGATTTGGAAGGGCCAAAAATAAGAATCGGAAAGATAGAAAAAGAGCCCATTTTTTTGGCCGAGGGGTCTTCTTTTACTCTTACTAATCGGGAGATCCCTGGCAATGAAGGGGAAGTATCTATTACCTTCTCTTCTTTACCTCAGAAAGTGAAAAAAGGTAGCCGCATCTTTTTGGCTGACGGAACTTTAGAACTCAAAGTTAAAGACCTTACTTCTACGGACATTATTTGTCAAGTAGTAAGGGGCGGGAAGCTAACTTCTCATAAGGGGATAAGTAGAAACCCCATGGGCAAGCCCATGGCACCTTTCCACATTTTGAGCCGAGCTCGACGCCCTTCGGGCGAATTTACCTTCATCCATGGGTAAACCTATGGTATTCTGCCCTTCGGGTTAATAAATGAGACTGCTTCGTCGCTACGCTCTCTCGCCAGGACCATACAGTCGTTAGTCGTTAGTCGATAGTCGTTAGTATTTAGTCGTTAGTAAAAATATATTAAGTGATCAAATCCAGAGATAGATAAAAGTAG
>DFYM01000035.1 GCA_002383355.1 Candidatus Immundihabitans aquiphilus
CCAGTCGCACACCCAATATGTCCCAACTTTACCGTTGAGAAGCCAGTATTTTGAACGCTGAGACTGCTCATAACTATTCGAGTTGAGAGCATCCAGAAAATACGATCCGGGTGCAAGATCCGTAACGCCTGTTACCTGTGCCCAATCAAATATATACGCCAGATCGGCAAGTCCCGAACCGAGGTGAGGTGTGCCAAGAGTCACGAGTCTGTGAAAATCTCCGCCTTTAGCTATGTAAGAACGGGATACCAGCCCGCCCATTGAATGGGCAATAATTATCGGGTCTGCGGATATATCGCCGTCTGACTGTTTCTCGTTTATCATTGAGAACATTTTATCGCCATTCAAATAAATATGCAGCTCCCATTTGTACTGAAAAACCCATACATTATTTGTCTTGCTAATGCCGTGATCATCGAAATAGTCAAGCATATCATCCCATGAATTCGCATTGTCATCCATACCATGGACGAGTATGACACTCCTGCCATTGCCCGACGTTCCTAACTTTTTCTCAAGCTTATAACTGTTGTTAAAAGATGCTCCCAAAAGGGGTTCTTTCTTGAACAGGAGGAGAACATGGTAGATTTCGCTCCCTATTCCCTTGATTGCAATCTGTAGTGAGTTTTCCTCATCGACAATTCCATCAACACTGACCTCTGAATCGCTGTATGACCCGCTCAGCTTAACTTCATTACCGTAAACCGTACCCGAAAGTGCAATTGGGGAGTCAATATCAAACTCGGGCGGGAGAGTCAGAGAAGCTGTCAAAAAATTAGTATTTTGATCGATCCAAAGATAATAATGGTTCGAAGCCAATATCTCGATCTCGTTTCCTTCACCGTCGATTCCTAAATTGCCCACCCATTCTCCGGCAACATCCTTTAATTCGGGTTCCGAAACACCTAATACGGGTTCCGAAACACCGCAGCCGGTCAGCAACGAAAATAAAAGTACCGTAAACATTATCAGAATAACTTTTCTCATAATACACACTCACTCCTTTTTGTTTAATTAATAATAGCCCCCCTTTTTTAATGATTAAAGGGGTTAGCCCTTGAATCGTGAAGAAATATCTTTAGCCTCCTTTCTCCATTGTCTTGGCAACTTCTTATTCTCTTTTATCTTGTTTGTTGTTCTTTTATATTGGTGACTCATTCCAGATGGACTTAAATCTCCAAATATTTATTAAAAAACTGAAAAATTTAAGTTAAATATCCATATTTACAATATATCTAAAAAAGGGGAATCATGGTAAATTATATAGAAAGTTCCCCCGAAAAATGTGCAATTTTCTCTCGCAATTTAAATGTAATTTTGCTAATATTCACATGCGCCCTCCCTCGTAGTTAGTTGAAATGTTTTTATTTAATATGATTACAAGGTGGACGCTTTCTGTAATTCTAAAACAATGAGAAAGTAAAGTCAAATAAACGAATTGCCTTACCAAAAAAGTACTCCAAATTATTTTAATTATAACCTAATCTCCTCTATATTTAAAGAGAAGAAATTATCCTCCCCTTGTTACTCGTTTTATTACTAACAAAAGAAAGTAATATTAAATATAAATATTTTTTCTTTCTAACTACCTCACTAAAGTTTAGACTAACGATTAGTCTTATCCCCGAAAAAAACAAGATAAAAAGCAAGCGATAGAAGAAGAGTGATCAGGAACAGAAGATAAGCCATGCGATGATTAGAAATAGAGGTTTAGCCCTACGATATAAAGTATCTAATTTAGCCCGCCTTTATATTTTTAACCAGGCTAAAAAAGCTTTTAGCTGGTTAAAAATATAATGCTTTTTTTGCTATACATAACAAAGCTTTATCGGATAAGATAAACCTTCATATATTTCTTTTTAGAATGTCCGATAGAGTCTTGTTATGTATGTAATGGCTTTCAATTAAACTCCTTAGCAAAAAAAGCTCCTGGCGGGCGGTCGTGGGGATGAGATGACCAGAAGTTATTTACCAGGAAGTCAATAAAGGCAGGTTAACAGATTATTTTAATAAAATACCGGGGGAAAGAGAAAAAGAGACTATCTTTTTAAGAGAGCAATGTCCTAAATAACAAAGGCGTAAACCCATAGTGTATATGATGTGTTATACGCCTGTTTTGCTTGGCTATAGTTTTATAAAAAGAACCCTAGCAATTTTCTTTATCCTGACTGGTGTCCGCTTTATTATACCTTTCATGGAGGTAGTCTTTAACGGCGTTGTCATGCAGCTTACTTGTAAAGTATCCGCATAATGATCCAAATACAATCAATCCTATTGCGGCGACAAAATGTTTCGAAAATAAGAAGAATATCCCCCCAACACTCAAAATAATCATACCTGTAAACAATAATGAGGTTAGCCTATATAGACTTCTACGATTTTTGTATATTTTTTCAAAAGGAATGCCTCTTCGGTCTTCCTGCACCCATTTAAGGTTTTCCACGTGTTTCTGTGCTTTATTATAGAGAAGTTCCAATTCGTTGCCTTGGGGATACAACTGAGTATCTCGAATTTGAACGCCAAGAAATTGACCAGCACTTGCGGGACCAGAAGGGGGATAACTGACAAAGCTCACCAGCGTCCTATTATCCTTTTTCCAAGTATAGACCCGTTCCTCCAGGTAATCTTGTTGGATTCGGCCGTTGAGATAAAGTTTTTCCAGCGAGACAAGAAATACCCTCAGCACTGACTCCTCTGATGAATAGCGTTCGAGATTAATTGGTCGACCTAAACTGATCACACATTCAACAGCAGTATCATTTATAAAATTGATAGACACAAAAGAAAACGCTTGGTAGTCACAAAGCTCAAAAGTGCAATCGAAAGAGATCCTCTCAGTGTACTGTTTCTGAATCTTAAGAAAATCGGGAGGAGCTGCCTGGCTAGATTTCAGCTCGTCTGTGAAAGCACGAATGTCCTCGGCAGTAAATAATTCTGCGCCAAAGTCTGCACATTTCTCCAAAACTTGGGTAGTCGATTTCTGCATCAGTTCGCACACAAAAGGTATATGAAGGAAGTTGGTCCCTTCTCCATCTATAGATTCATTCATTTGCTTATCACCTCCTATTTCTGACTATATTCTTTTATTTTTAAGCAAAAAATTACCAAACAAAATGGCATATAACTAAAATAACAAACTACTTTGTTTATGCGCTACTCTAGGTGAAGTTTCGAAAATTAACTACTAATTTTCCTTGTGGTATATCTTTATAGATTCTTATGCTTATCATAAACTAATTTTATTAATTCCACAAATAATAATTTTATATATAGGTAGGTCAAGAGGTCCTTCTTGTATCGGGGAGGATCCCTTTTTAGTTGTATAAAATAAGGAGTAATTATAAGGAAATCAAAGAAAAATACACTTTTATCTATGTAGATCAGTATGGTAGGATTTGTGATCAAAGTATGATTATAAATAAAAAAGAAAAATATTTAGATTTCCCTAATAGATGATAATTATCAAACTTAGTAATTGAGAGATAGCGGTTATGTTAAATAACCGCTTAGTTTTTTGTATTGTTATTTATTTTTGAATATTATTTGACTATTGTTATTTATTTTGTTATAACGTGTATACCGCTTAGTTTTCCTGAATTTAAAGTTTGCCCCGTTAGATGTTTATTATCTAACGGGGTTTTTTATTTAAAAAAAGTAGACATAGACATCTAACGGGGTTAAAGAGAGGAGGTGAAAAGAGATGGCCACTGTAATAACTGTCCCTC
>DFYM01000002.1 GCA_002383355.1 Candidatus Immundihabitans aquiphilus
TATTCACTGATGACTAATTTAAGGAGGCAGTTATGAAAATAGTTACCAGTCAAGAGATTAAAGAGATAGATAAAAAAGCTATAGAGGAATATGGTATACCTGGCTTAATTTTAATGGAAAATGCCGGCTTGAAAATCTTTCAGAATATCAAAAATATTTATCCCGATTTAAAGGCAAAGAAAGTAGTTATCTTTGCGGGATCAGGCAATAATGGAGGAGATGGTTTGGTAGTTGCCCGTCATCTGTATAATTATGGAGTGGCGATAAAAGTTTTGATTTTATCCTTAGCTCAGATTAAAGGTGAGGCAAAAATAAATTGGGAGATAATTAATAAGCTAGGGGTAGATTGGAAAGAGATCGAGGCAGTAGAAATCGAAGAAATTGAAAAAGAAATAAGAACTGCTGATTTAATTATAGATGCTATATTGGGGACCGGATTAAAAGGAGCAGTAAGCGGATTACGGGGGAAGGTTATAGACTTAATTAATAGTTTTGATAAAGAGGTAATTGCCGTTGATGTCCCTTCGGGTTTAGATTCTGATACAGGACGAATTGCAGGGCCCTGTATTAGGGCTACTTATACCGTTACTTTGGGACTGCCCAAAGTAGGTTTAATGTTCTATCCCGGAGCAAGTTATGCGGGAAAGGTAATTGTTGAAGACATTGGTTTTCCCAAAAATCTTTTAGAAAGTGAAAGACTCCATTTAAATCTAGTAAATAAGGAAACAGTTAAAGCACTTTTACCTGAGCGTTTGATTTATGGGCACAAGGGGTCTTTTGGGAAAGTTTTACTACTTGCTGGCTCGAGGGGGATGACTGGTGCTGCCTCTTTAGCTAGCCAGGCTGCCCTTAGAAGTGGAGCAGGTTTGGTGTTTTTAGGGATTCCTCAGTCTTTAAACCCCATAATGGAAGTGAAATTAACCGAAGTAATTACTCTCCCCTTGCCGGAAACCAAAGCTCAGACTTTGAGCGAGGAGGCAGAAGAGGAGATATTTAGATCTATAAACAATTTCTCTGTGGTAGGAATTGGGCCAGGTATTTCCCGACAATTAGAAACTCAAAAATTAGTAAGGAAAATTATAGAAAAATCTCCTCTTCCCTTGGTGGTTGATGCCGATGCCCTATATGCTTTAAAAGAAGATCCCGCCTTATTTAAAAAAACTAATTCGCCCGTAGTCATTACTCCTCACCCCGGGGAATTAGCCACTTTAATTAACCAAGATATAAAATATGTCTTAGATAACCAATTGGAAATTAGTCAAGAGGTAGCCAGTAATCTAGGATTAGTAGTGGTACTAAAAGGGGCGAGAACTATTATTGCTGATAATAAGGGTGAAACCTATATTAATATTGGGGATAATTCTGGAATGGCTACGGGTGGTTCGGGGGATGTTTTGACCGGGATAATTTGTGGTTTAATTGCTCAAGGGGCTGATGTTTTTTCGGCAGCAATAATCGGCGCGTATGTGCATAGTTTGGCGGGCAATTTAGCTCGAGAAGTTAAAGGAGAAAGAGGGATGATAGCCGGTGATATCTTATCCCAGGTCCCTCAGGCTTTTTTAAGTTTAGAAGGTGAGTAAGCAGTAATAAATAATAAGTGATGAGAAAAAGAAGGGGAAAGGTAAAATGCAAGGATTATTAGGCCCTACTTGGATAGAAATAAATCTTGATGCCATTGCTCAGAATGTGAGAAATATTAAGAAATTAATTGGCAAGAAGACAGAGTTAATGGCAGTAGTAAAAGGGAATGCCTATGGACATGATGACATAGAAGTTTCTTCGGTAGTTTTGGCTAATGGGGCTACGAGATTAGCCGTTAATCGCCTCGAAGAAGGTATTGCTCTCCGTAAAGCCGGCTTTACTGCTCCTATTTTAGTTTTGGGCTTAACTTTGAAAGAACAAGCAGAATCATTGGTTTTATACCATCTTACTCCTACCGTAGCCGATTTGGAAATGACAGAAAAACTTTCTGTTTCAGCAATTCAGATGAATAAAATTTCTAAAATCCATCTTAAAGTAGATACAGGTATGGGTAGGATAGGGATTTTCCCCTCTGAGGTTTTAGCTTTTATTAAAAGGGTGAAGCTTCTGAAAAATGTGGAGATAGAAGGTATTTTTACTCATTTTTCAGTAGCCGAGGAAAAGGATAAAAGCTATACCGAAGACCAGTTTAGAAAATTTAAAGAAGTTTTACTTGCTTTAGAAAGGGAAGGGATAAATATTCCCGTAAAGCATGTCAGTAATAGCGCTGCTCTTTTTGATTTACCTCAGATGTGGTTGGACCTGGTAAGACCCGGGATCGCGGTGTACGGGCTCTATCCCTCGGCCGAGGTAAGAAAAACTGTAGACTTAATACCTGCCCAGGAATTTAAAACTAAAATAGTTTTTCTAAAAGAGTTACCGGTGGGAGAAAGTCTCGGTTATGGGCGAAGTTATATTACCAAAAAAAGAACCTTAGTGGCTACTCTTCCTGTAGGTTACGCTGACGGCTATAATCGACTTCTTTCTAATCAGGGAGAGGTATTGGTAAGAGGAAGGCGGGTGCCAATAATTGGTCGAATAGGTATGGATCAATGTATGATCGATGTTACTTCCCTTCCCTCGATAGAAGTAGGAGACGAAGTAGTATTATGGGGAAGACAGGGTAACAACGTAATAACTGTGGAGGAAATCGCTCGTAAGCTAGGAACCATTAATTACGAAATAGTTCATATGCCCGACAAAAAAGGGGTTCCCAAATTATTTATTAAGAAGGGGAGGCCTTGGAAGATTAAAACCAGGTTAGAAGAAAGATTACTTTAGCCAATAACCAGAAAGCAAAAACGATATATACTTAGTTAGTTACCTCGTTTACCAGTTTACCGGTTAGTTACCCAGTTACCCAATCCACCACTTAGCCAGTAGTTAGTAAACTAGCGAACTGGGTAACTAGCTAACTAAGTATATGCTGTTGACTGTTCTCTATAAGTAGAAAGGTTTAGATTATTTTCAAAGATGAATTTAAATATTGTTACTCGAGACCCCGAAGAAACCCAAAAATTGGGGAAAAGAATAAGTAAGTTAGTTGTGCCGGGTGATTTGTTTGCCTTCTATGGAGAATTAGGAGCCGGGAAGACTTGTTTTATTCAAGGGGTCTGCCAAGGGTTAGGAGTACGAGATTACGTGACCAGTCCCTCTTTTACTATTATAAATGAGTACAAAGGTAGAGTCCCAGTCTATCACTTCGACCTCTTTCGTCTCAATAGTCTGGAGGAATTTTTAGATTTAGGGTATGAAGAATATTTTTATGGAGAAGGCTTAACGGTTATTGAATGGGCTGAAAAGGTTGAATCCCTCTTACCTTTTGGTCATTTAAAAATTAGCATTGAATTTTTCAATTATTCTCAAAGAATAATCTATTTTGCTACCTCGAGCGATAGATATAAAGTATTTTTAAAGGAGTTAATCCAAAGTGAAAATATTAGGGATTGATTCTTCTACCCGGATTTGTAGTTTAGGCTTAATCGAAGAGCATAACATCCTTACTGAATATAATATTAATAGTTATTATCAAAAAACTTCTTCTATTTTGGTGCCGGCTATAAAAACTATGTTAGAAGGAGTAAATTTAACTTTAGCGGAAATCGACGGCATTGCTGTAGCTATTGGTCCAGGCTCTTTTACTGGATTGCGAATAGGATTAGGAGTGGCTAAAGGGTTATGTTATGCTACTACCTCCTTACCATTATGGGGAATTTCTACTTTAGATGCCTTGGCTTATTCTTTAAGAGGAGTACCCTCTTTAATTTGTCCCCTTTTACTGTCTACCCGAGAGGAAATATTTAGTGCAGTTTTTCGAGGGGGAGAAGATAGCTTAGAGAAAATTATAGACTATGACTGTAGTGATATGGATACCCTTCTAGCAAAGATATCTTTTTTAAAGGAAAAGATAATTTTTATTGGCGAAGGTCTAAAGAAATACCAAAAGGCTATACAAGAAAGGCTAAATCAAGAGGCCTTATTTATCGATTCGCCCTTAGCTTTCCCTCGGGGGGTAAATATTGCTTTTTTGGGCCTCGAAAAACTTCAAAAGGGAGAAAAGGAAGATATTCATACCCTTTCGCCTTTATATCTTAGAAAATCTCAGGCAGAGATGGTTAGAGAGAAAAAAACCACTGAAATCTGAAAAAAGGAGAAGGATGTCGGATTTAATATTAGGTATTGAAACTTCTTGTGATGAAACTGCTGCGGCTTTAGTAGAAGATGGGAAAAAAATTCTGGCTAATATAGTAACTTCTCAAATCAAAATTCACCAGAAATATGGCGGAGTAGTCCCTGAAATAGCCTCCCGTAAGCACTTAGAAGCTATAATTCCGGTAATTGACAGAGCGCTATATACTTCCCAAAAAAAATTAGAAGAAGTATCTGCTATAGCCGTAACTTATGGTCCTGGCCTGGTAGGTTCTCTCTTAGTAGGGCTATCGGTAGCCAAGGCTCTAGCGTTTGCTCGAAGTATTCCTCTTATTGGAATAAATCATCTTGAGGCTCATATCTATGCTAATTTTTTAGCTTATGAAGAATTAGTTCCTCCTCTTATTTGTTTGATTGTTTCTGGTGGGCATACTTCTTTGGTTCAGATGAAAGATTTCGGAGAATACAAATTATTAGGACAGACCAGAGATGATGCAGCTGGAGAAGTTTTCGATAAGATTTCTAAGGTATTAGATTTAGGTTATCCTGGTGGACCGATAATTGAAAAATTAGCTAAGAAAGGTAACCCCTTGGCAGTAAATTTCCCCCGTCCTCTTTTAAATAATGATAAAAGTTTTGATTTTAGCTTTAGCGGACTTAAAACGGCGGTAATTTATCAAATAAGAAAGTTTAAAGAAGAAAAAAATGTCTGGAAGGTAGAAGATGTTTTAGCTTCCTTTCAAAGGGCAGTCATTGATGTCTTGGTAGAAAAAACCTTAAACGCGGCATTAGCCTTTAAGATTAAAAAGATCGTTTTGGCTGGTGGAGTTTCTGCTAATAAATTATTAAGAAAAGAGATAAAAGAGAGGGCGAAAATTTTAGATCTGGAAGTTTTTTATCCACCACTTCCTTTATGTACCGATAACGCTGCGATGGTTGCCTCTGCTGGATATTTTAGACTGAAAGATAATAAAAAATCATCACTGAACTTGGATGCGGTTTCACGACTACCATTGGGGAGAAAAAAGTATTAAACAAAAGATAAAAGCTGATAGATAGCTTTAATCAGTTTATTCCACGATAAATAGAAAAATATCGCTGAAAATAAGATTTGCTTTTCAAAAAAAGTTTATATACTATTTAAGTTGTTAGCACTCTCCAGGTAAGAGTGCTAATTAATTTATAGTGGTTCGCCTGAAAGCGGGAAAATATTAAATAACAAATTAAGGAGGTTCGAAGAAATGAATATTAAAGGACTAAAACCACTAGGAGATAGGGTATTAATCAAACCTATTTATGAAGAAGAAAAGACTAAAGGGGGAATTTTACTTCCCGATACCGTCTCCAAGGAAAAACCCCAAGAAGGAGAGGTATTAGCTGTTGGACCTGGTGCTACTAATAAAGAAGGGAAAATAATACCTATGACGGTTAAAGTAGGAGACAGAGTAGTTTATGCCCGATATTCGGGGACGGAGATTAAGGGAGAAAAAGAGGACGAGGAGTATCTTATTATCAGTGAAAAGGATATTTTAGCAGTTTTCGAAAAGTAAAAAGTAAAAGAAAAAGACCTATTCTTTAGTTTTATATCTATAAAGAAATAAAAATTTAGAAACAAAATAATAAAAACAAAAACGGAGGAGAGACAAAAATGGCTAAGCAATTTTTATTTGAAGAGGAAGCAAGAAGAGCCCTGGAAAAAGGCGCAGATACCTTAGCAAATAGTGTAAAGATTACCCTGGGTCCCAAGGGAAGAAATGTAGTTTTAGAAAAAAAATACGGTACTCCCACTATTACTAACGATGGAGTTACTATTGCTCGAGAAATTGAAGTGGAAGATCCTTTTGAAAATATGGGAGCACAATTTGTTAAAGAAGTAGCGACCAAAACTAATGATATTGCCGGAGATGGAACAACTACCGCTACGGTTTTAGCTCAAGAAATTATGCATGAAGGTTTGCGAAATGTGGCAGCAGGAGCAAACCCTATTCTCTTAAAAAGAGGAATAGATAAAGCAGTCGATTATGCCGTTAAGGAGATTAAAAATTTAAGTATTGAAGTAAGTGATAAAGAGTCGGTAGCTAATGTAGCCTCTATTTCTGCTGCAGATAGAGAGATTGGAGAGATAATAGCCGATGCTATGGAAAAAGTGGGGAAAGATGGGGTTATAACTGTTGAAGAATCAAAGACCTTAGGTACTACTTTAGAAGTAGTAGAAGGGATGCAATTTGACAAGGGTTATATTTCTCCTTATATGGTAACTGATGCCGAAAGAATGGAAGCCGTTCTTGATGATCCCTACATTTTGATAACCGATTCTAAGATAAGCAATATGAAAGGAATATTACCTATTTTAGAAAAAATTGCCCAAGCGGGTAAGCCTCTACTTATTATTGCCGAAGATGTAGAGGGAGAAGCTTTAGCTACTTTGGTAGTAAATAAAATACGAGGCATCCTAAATTGTGTGGCGGTAAAGGCTCCCGGTTTTGGGGATAGAAGAAAAGAGATGCTAGCGGATATCGCGGTAGTTACGGGGGGGCAAGTAATTTCCGAAGAACTAGGTCTTAAGTTAGAAAATACAGAACTTAGTATGTTGGGAAATGCTCATCAAGTAAAAGTAACTAAAGAAGATACTATAATAGTTGGAGGGAAAGGCGATCCAAAAGAGATAAAGAAGCGAGAAGCTCAAATTCGAACTCAAATTGAGGAAACTGACTCCGATTATGACCGCGAAAAATTGCAGGAAAGATTAGGAAAACTAGTAGGAGGAGTAGCAGTTATCAAGGTAGGAGCAGCTACGGAAACCGAACTTAAGGAGAAGAAACATCGAGTGGAGGATGCACTATCGGCGACTAAAGCAGCGGTAGAAGAAGGCATTGTTGCTGGTGGAGGGACCGTTTTGTTAAATATTATTCCGAAGTTACAAGAGTTAAAATTAGAAGGAGACGAACAGATCGGAGTAGAGATTATTAAAAAAGCCTTAGAAAAACCAGCGAAACAAATTGCTATTAATGGTGGCTATGAAGGTGCAGTGATTGTGGAGAAATTAAAATCCGAAGAGAAAGGTATTGGCTTTGATGTCCTTGCTGGAGAATTTACCGATATGGTCAAAAGAGGTATAGTAGATCCGGCTAAGGTTACTAGATCAGCTTTACAAAATGCAGCAAGTATAGGAGGAATGGTACTTACCACCGAATGTTTAATCGCCGATAAGCCGGAGGAAAAGAAGGCAGGAGCAATGCCTCCAGGGGGAATGCCTCCAGGAGAAATGTACTAAGTGAAATAAAGAAGAAATAGAAATTATAATAAAGGGCCTCTAGGTAGCAAAGTAAGAAAGCATAGAGGCCCTTTATGCTTTCTTTATGGATTATAGGTAAGGCAAATTAGTTTTTGGTAAATAATTTATCTTTTATTGAAGGGTGGTAGGAAGGGCATATCCACCACCTCTGCTTCCACCTCTTTATTTCTAATGATTATTTTTACTTTAGTGCCTTTTTCATCAGCATAGGGAAGATCGAGGAGAGCCATAGTATATACTTTTTTTAAAGAGGGGCAATAATTTCCCGAAGTAACATAGCCGATTTTTTTGGCGTTCTTTCTTACTTCCATCCCGTGTCGGGGAATGCCACCTTCAGGCACAAAAAGACCAGTCAATTTACGAGCAACCCCCCTTTCTTTTATCTTAAGGAGAGCCTCTTTTCCGATAAAGTCTTTTTTGTCTAATTTCACCGCCCAGCCTTGTCCAGTTTCTAGGGGATTTACCGTCTCATCAATATCATTGCCGTAGAGCCAATAGCAGACTTCAAATCTAGTGGTGTCTCTTGCCCCCAATCCACAAGGCTTTATCCCGAATTTTTCTCCTTCTTCTAAGACACCTCTCCAGAGGTCTATTATATCCTCAGGTTTAAAGGTATAAATTTCAAAACCGTCTTCTCCGGTATAGCCGGTTCGGGAGATGAGGATCTTCTTTTCAAACAGCTCCGCAAAAATAAACTTAAAACGTTTCAATTCTTTAAGGGAAATTTCCCCTCTTACCAGAGGGTTTAATAGCTTTTCTGCATCAGGACCTTGTACCGCTACTTCACCATAATCTTTACTTTTATTGGTTATTTCTACCTCAAAATTACCCTTATTTTTTACTATCCACTCATAATCTTTGAGTGAATAGTCAGGCGAGGCATTTACTACTAAGAGTATAAAGTCATTTTTTACTTTATAAACAAAAAGGTCATCGACCTGTCCTCCGTGAGGATAACATAGTGGGGAATACTTTACCTCTCCGTCCTGCATATTCATTAGAGCATTAGTCACTAGGTAATCCGCGAAGGGAAGAGCCTCTTTACCCCGTATTTCAATTTCTCCCATATGGGAGACATCAAAGATGCCCACCTTTTCTCTAACTGTTAAGTGTTCTTCAATAATACTGGTATATTGCAGGGGCATCTCAAAGCCATCAAAGGGAATCATTTTAGCTTTTAACTTTAAGTGTTCCTCATGTAGAGGAGTCCATAAAAGTTTTTCCATTTTTAAAACTTTTCCTCCTAATTAAAAATCGATATCTTGCTCCCGATACTTTAATTCATCTTTAAGTTTTAGCTCATCATCATAAGTTAAGATTGCTCTTTTTACTGCTAAGATCTCATCAACTCTTCTGATAGGAGTAAGGTGAGGGGCAGTAGTTAATAATTCTGGTTCGGTTTTAGCCTCTTCAGAAATTTTTATCATAATCTCAATAAACCTATCCAGTACTTCTTTACTTTCTGATTCCGGTGGCTCAATCATTATAGTTTCTTCGGCATAGGGCTCAAAATGAGGAAAATAAATAGTGGGGGGGTGTATTCCATAATCCATTAACCTTTTAGCAATATCTAAAGTCTTTACTCCATATTTTTTATATTCTTTTCCAGTAAGCGTACATTCATGACCACAATAACGGTCGTAAACCGGTTTATAATATTCCTTTAATTTTGCTAAAATGTAATTGGCGTTTATTATGCTGGTTTCAGAAGCATTATAAAGACCGTCCGGTCCCATACTTAGGATCCAGGCATAAGTCTTAACTAACACTGGAAAATTAGCCCAGAAAGACCTGACCATCCCGATGCTTTTTTCTCCCACCTCTTTCCAGTAGTATCTTTTTTTAACTGAATCCCAGGCCACTAGAGGAGTAGGAAGGTAAGGAATAAGGCCCTTCTTCACCCCGATTACCCCGGCACCTGGTCCTCCTCCGCCGTGAGGAGTAGAAAAAGTTTTGTGAAGATTAAGATGAACTATATCAAAACCGGCATCACCAGGTCGGATAATTCCCAAAGAGGCATTAAGATTGGCTCCGTCATAGTAGAGTAAGCCACCTTTACTATGGATAATCTTTTCGATTTTTTCTATCCCCTCATCGTATAACCCTACAGTATTAGGATTAGTTAACATTAACCCTACCGTATCCTGGTCCATTAATTTGGCCAATTCTTTTAGATCAATCGTCCCTCTTTCGTTTGATTTTACTTCTACTACTTGAAAGCCCGCCATAGCAGCCGAGGCAGGGTTAGTACCGTGTGCCGAATCAGGAATTAGCATCTTGTGTCGGGGTTCCTGGCGATCCACAAAATATTTTCGCATAATAAGAACGCCGGTCAATTCGCCATGCGCTCCGGCAGCAGGGGCCATAGTATATTCATCCATTCCCGTTATTTCGCCGAGTAATTGATTTAAGTGATAGATAATTTCTAAACTACCCTGCACTGTTTCTTCGGGAGCCAAAGGATGGGCGTAAACAAAATTGCTTAGGGAGGCCAACTTTTCATTAATTTTAGGATTATACTTCATCGTGCACGAACCTAAAGGATAAAATCCATCATCAAGGCCATAGTTAAGTTTAGAAAGTTTAGTAAAGTGCCGAATAACGTCTACCTCCGACACCTCGCTGAGTTTCTTTTTATCTTTACTGATAGCATATTCTGGCAAACATTCTTCTGCTTTAATCTCTTCAAATAGATCTTGCGGTAAAGAATAACCATCTCTACCGCTTATCCCTTTTTCTAATATTAATTTCATCTCTATCACTCCTTATTCACAAAGAATATTAGCAACTTTATTTTGCTCCTCCCGACTTAAAACCTCAGTCACGGCAAAGAGCAGGGCATTTTTCAGGCTTTTCTCCGGGTCAAAAGGGTCAATTTTAAGGGGGGGTATAAAATTATTCTCTAATAATTTTTTGCTAATTATAGCTGTATCTCCCCTATAATTTAAAACAAATTCATTATAGAAGGGATAGTCAAATACGCGGTCAAACTTTCCTGATTTTAAAAGCAATTTTTCCAAATAGTGAGCAGCTCTAGTATTAATTAGGGAAATTTGGTATAGCCCTTCCGTACCCAGGAGAGAAAGGTAAATGTTGGAAGCTGTTACATTTAAATTGTGGTTGGAGCAAATATTGGAGGTTGCCTTTTCTCTCCTTATATCTTGTTCCCGAGCTCGCAGGGTCATTACAAAAACTCGTCTTCCCTCTACATCTACTGTTTCGCCTACAATTCTTCCCGGAAGCTGTCGGATATACTGTTTTCTAGTAGCCAAACAGGCATTATAAGGACCGCCGTAATTCAAATCCATCCCAAAAGACTGAGTATTTCCTGCTACAATATCGACCTTCATTTCACCGGGAGCTTTCAAAATCCCCAAAGACATACTCTCCGCAATTACTTGGATTAAGAGAATATCTTTATTTTTAGTATGCACCATTTCAGAAATTTCTGCTACTCTCTCTATTCCTCCAAAGAAATTGGGGCTTTGAATAATAACGGCAGCTACCTCTTCATCCAGTAAATCAGCTAATTTTTTCAAATCAACCAAGCCGTCCCTGTAGGGTAGTTCAATAATTTCTGGGTTATGGGGTTCGACATAGGTTTTAAGTGTTTTTCGGTAATGGGGATGAAGTAAATTTGATACTATTATTTTATTTTTATGAGTTAATCTCAAAGCCATTAGAGCTGCTTCTCCAGTAGCTGAGGCGCCATCATAAATAGAGGGAATAACTACCTCCATCTGAGTAAGCCGAGAAATATAACTTTGATATTCAAATATAGACTGGAGAGTGCCTTGACTAAGTTCGGGTTGATAAGGGGTGTAACAGGTCCAAAATTCTTCTCTTTGTAAGAGAAATTTTTCTGCTTCGGGGATATAATGTCGGTAGGCACCAGCACCTACCAGAGGTTTCATCAAAAAGAAGTCAGAATTCTTTTGCGCCAGATGATAAATTTTATCTTCTAGTTCACTTTCAGGAATTGCTTCTGGTATATTTAATTTTTCTTTCAATCTTAGGTTTGCCGGTACATCTTTGATTAATTCTTCAAAGGAAGAAACACCAATTTCTTTTAACATCTCCATTTTTTGCTCTTCAGTATTGGGGATGTATCTCATTTTGTTATACCTCTATTTTTATTTTACTTTCTTTGATATTATTCTTTTATCTATTTATTATTTATTCTTTCCGGTATTCGGAATATTCCTGGGCGCTCATAAGATTTTTTAATTCCTCTGGGTGGTCTATTTTAATTTTGGCAATCCAGCCCGCTCCATAAGGATCCTTATTAATAAGCGAGGCATCGTCTGATAATTTTTCGTTTACTTCAATTATTTCTCCGCTGACAGGGGCGTATACATCAGATACTGCCTTAACCGATTCGATAGTAGTAAGGGGCTCACCCTGCTTTATTTTTTTGCCTTTTTCTATCTTTTCTACATAAACAATATCTCCCAGTTGATCTTGGGCGTAATCAGAGATTCCTATAGTTCCAATAGCGCCTTCTACCTTTAACCATTCATCGCTTTTAGCGTAATAAAGATTTTCTATAACTTTATGGATCATTTTTATTTTCCTCCTTTTTTTATTTATCACGTTTTTAATTTTACTTGAAAATTGCCTCAAATTATTTTTTAAACTATTTTTGAATCACCTCCTTAATAATTAGTCAATGGTGAGTAGCCGTCAGTATTTAGTTAGCTAGTTAGCTACTCGGTTAGCCAGTT
>DFYM01000019.1 GCA_002383355.1 Candidatus Immundihabitans aquiphilus
CAAATGTTGAGACCTGACCCCAACAGATATACTGTTTTTGGGTAGTGCACTTTTGAAATGTAAATCATCAAGAAAATAGTGCACTTTTGATTTGCAGATAACACAAGCCAAGTTTTTCTTGACTTTTAAAATTAATTGTAGTAAACTATCTCAAATTGTTAAATACTAAAAAGTGAAACTGAGGAAGGAAAAGTAGGTTAACCAAAGAGCAAAAGAGAGCCAAGAGATGGTGTGAATTGGTGGCTGAGGTTTACCGAAGATCTCGCCTTCCCAAGTAGGCACAGGTGAACTTTTGGTAGTAACTTGTGACGTTAAAAAAGCGTTATCTATTTTAACCAGCGAGGAACGAGGATAAAGAAATAAGGAAAATTTTTTTCTTTATCGAAGTAGGGTGGTACCACGAACGACTTTCGTCCCTATTTTAGTCTTTTCTTTTACCGACTAAAATAAAGACGAAAGTTTTTTGTTTTTAGAGAGAGGAGATGGGTAGAATGAAATTAAGTGGAGTAGAGATAGTAATAGAGTGTTTAAAAAAAGAAGGGGTAGAGGTAGTTTTTGGTATTCCCGGAGGAGCCATAATGCCTTTATACGATGCACTTTATAATGAACCTTCTATTACCCATATTCTAACGAGGCATGAGCAAGGAGCAGCTCATGCTGCTGATGGCTATGCTCGGGCTACTGGTAGGGTAGGAGTTTGTATAGTTACTTCTGGGCCGGGAGCTACTAATCTAGTAACCGGCTTGGCTAATGCTTATCTTGATTCCGTTCCTCTGGTAGCCTTTACTGGGCAGGTACCTACTAATTTAATTGGGACCGACGCCTTCCAGGAAGTATATATCGGCGGGATCACCTCTTCTATTACTAAGCATAATTATGTAGTAAGAAGGGCAGAGGATTTGGCGGGGACTATCAAAGAGGCCTTTTATCTTGCCAGGACCGGTAGACCGGGACCAGTATTAGTAGATTTACCCAAAGATGTGCAACTGGCCCAGGCTAATTTTGAGTATCCCCAAAAAGTTAACCTTGAAGGTTACAATCCTACCTATATGGGACATATTAACCAGATTAAGCGAGTAGCACAAAGTATAGCCCAGGCAAAGAAACCTCTGATCTGTGCAGGAGGAGGAGTAATTGCTGCCGAGGCTTCTTCAGAGTTGAGAGATTTAGCCTTTAAAGCTCATCTTCCGGTAGCTACTACCTTAATGGGGTTAGGCTCTTTCCCCGAGACGCATCCTCTTTCTTTGGGAATGTTGGGTATGCATGGCACCGCTTACGCCAATTACGCTATTGGGGCGGCGGACCTCATTATTGTCTTAGGGGTAAGGTTTAGTGATCGGGTTACGGGAAAATTGGCTGAATTTGGTTCACAGGCTAAAATAGTTCATATAGATATTGATCCTGCGGAAATTGGAAAGAACGTTCCCGTGGATATTCCTATTGTAGGAGATGCAAAAAGAGTATTAAAGAAGTTAAATGAGCTTATCACCCCTCAAGAAAAGGTAGAATGGTTAAAAATGATAGAAGATTGGAAAAGAAAATATCCTTTGAAATACGAGGATAATCAGGAATTGAAACCGCAGTATATTATAGAAAAAGTTTACGAAATTACCCAGGGCCAGGCAGTAATAGTTACGGATGTGGGGCAACATCAGATGTGGGCTGCTCAATATTATAAATATACTGAACCTCGAACCTTTATATCTTCCGGCGGGCTAGGTACCATGGGATATGGTTTCCCTGCTGCTATTGGTGCAAAGAGAGGTTGTCCCGAAAAAAGGGTAATTTGCATTTCTGGAGATGGTAGTTTTCAAATGAACCAGCAGGAAATCGCTACCGCAGTTACGAATGACTCGGCTATTACCGTAATAATTATGAATAATGGTTATTTAGGAATGGTAAGACAGTGGCAGGAATTGTTTTATGATAAGAGATATGCCGAGACTAATCTAAAGGGTAATCCTGATTTTGTAAAATTAGTGGAGGCTTATAGCGGGACTGCATTTAGAATAAGCAAAAAAGAAGAAGTATATCCGACGTTAGAGAAGGCACTGGCTTTAAACCACTTTGTTTTAATCGATTGTGTTATTCCTGCGGAGGAGAATGTCTTTCCGATGGTAGCCCCTGGTTCACCCATATCTAAAATGATAGGAGTTGATTAATGATGAAACATACTATAGCCGTTTGGGTAGAGGATTATCCTGGTGTCTTAGCGAAGGTAGCGGGCTTATTTACCCGGCGCGGTTTTAATATCGAGAGTCTTGCTGTTGGACATACCGAAGAAACAAATATTTCGAGGATGACTATTGTGGTCGAAGGGGATGAAAGAGTTTTAGAACAAATAATTAAACAACTCTATAAGTTGATTGAGGTTATTAAGGTTAGAGATCTTCCCACCCCTAATTCTATAGGAAGAGAATTGGTTTTAATTAAAGTAAATGCCAGTTCTTTACCTATTCGTTCAGAGATAATCCAAATGATAGATATTTTTAGAGCTAAAATAGTTGATGTAGATAAACAAGTAATGACCATTGAGACTACCGGTACAGAGGACAAGGTGGAAGCCTTGATAGATTTGCTAAAACCTTTTGGGTTGAGAGAGATAGTGAGAACCGGAAAAATTGCCCTTTCCAGAGGGAAATAAATAAAAATAAATAAAACCAATAAAGGAAGGATTTAAAAGATGCCGAAGATTTATTATGATCAAGATGTAAAGAAAGAATATTTAGAAGGAAAGGCGGTAGCAATTATCGGCTACGGGAATCAGGGCCGGGGGCAGGCTCTCAATTTGCACGATAGTGGAGTTAAGGTAGTAATAGGCCTACGGAAAGGGAGCCCGTCCTTTAATTTAGTAGAAAAAGATGGATTGGAAGCCCTAAGTATTGCCGAGGCTACCAAGATAGCTGAGGTGGTTCAAATACTCATTCCCGATGAAGTTCAAGCTAAAGTCTATTATCAAGAGGGAATTAGTGAGAATTTACAGGAAGGTAATGTCTTAATGTTTTCTCATGGTTTTAATATTCATTTTGGACAAATTGTTCCTCCTTCGAATGTGGATGTAATTATGGTAGCTCCTAAGAGTCCTGGTCGTTTAGTAAGAGAAATGTATGTGCAAGGTAAGGGTGTCCCTAATTTAATAGCGGTTTATCAGGATTATTCTGGTAAAGCTAAAGAGATTGGTTTAGCCTATTCTTATGCTATTGGCGGAACCAGGGCCGGGACTATTGAGACTACCTTTAAAGAAGAGACGGAAACCGATTTGTTTGGTGAACAGACCGTATTGTGTGGCGGGGTAACTGCCTTGATTCAGGCAGGTTTTGACACCCTGGTTGAGGCAGGATATCAACCAGAGATCGCCTATTTTGAATGTCTTAATGAATTAAAGCTGATAGTTGATTTAATTTATAAAGGCGGGATTACTTATATGCGCGATAATGTCAGCAATACTGCCGAATACGGGGATTTAAAAGTGGGCAAGAGGATTATTAATGAGGAGACCCGCAAAGAAATGAAGAAGGTCTTAGCCGAGATACAAAACGGGGACTTTGCTAAAGATTGGATCCTGGAAAATCAGGCCGGAAAGCCTGGTTATAAGGCAAGGCGCAATAAAGAAGCCAATTATCTTATTGAAAAAGTAGGAGAAGATTTGCGTAAGATGATGCCCTGGATAAAAGACTGATCGGTGAATTAATAAACGAGGTGAGAAACATGTCCCAGAGAGTGGCCTTTCAAGGAGAAAGAGGTGCTTTTAGTGAGATTGCTGCCCTCAGATTTTTTGGATCTTCTATTGAACCGGTACCTTGTCGAACTTTTGAGGAGATATTTCAAAAGATAAACTACCAAGAAGCTGAATATGGAATTTTGCCCATCGAAAACTCTCAGACCGGAGGGATAAATGAGGCCCATGACCTCTTATTACACCAGGAATTATTTGCGGTAGGAGAAGTAAAGCTAAAAGTAGAGCATTGCCTAATAACCAAAGGAGAGACTGACTTTAGCTTAATTGAAAAGGTCTATTCTCATCCCCAGGCTTTAGCCCAGTGTGCAGGTTTTCTTTCGGAAAATTTACCCCATTGTCAGATAATACCGGTTTATGATACGGCGGGGAGTGTAAAGATAATTAAAGACTTAAAGGAAAATAAGGTAGCGGCTATTGCCAGTAGCTGGGCGGCGGAAATTTTTGGTTTGAAAATTATAAGCCAGGGGATTCAGGATAATAAACATAACTATACCCGTTTTTTCGTATTATCTCCAGAAGCAACTCCTGATCTTAAAAGTAATAAAACCTCGATCATCTTTGCCGTAGTAAATAAACCCGGGGCTCTTTATCAAGGTCTTAAGGAATTTGCCCTAAGGGATATTAACTTAACTCGCTTAGAATCGCGACCGAGTAAACAGAAACCCTGGGAGTATATCTTTTATACTGATTTGGAGAAGGGTTTAAAGGAGCAGAGCGTCCAAGAAGCTCTAACTGCATTAAAGAAACATACTACTTTTGTGAAAGTAATCGGCACTTATTATTCTAAAGCAGAATAAAACCAATTAAAAAGATTGGGGGAAAAACTTTTGCGGGGTAAGCCGGTTTTTTTCTTTTAATTTTTTCCTTAAAATTAAGAGATTAGGAAGAATTAAATTGGTGGGAAAGGGGGAAAATAATGGAGAGCAAAGTAATGATTTTTGATACTACCCTCCGAGATGGAGAGCAATGTCCGGGTGCCTCTCTAAATACTTACGAAAAATTAGAAGTAGCTAAAAGTTTAGAAAAACTTAAGGTAGATGTAATTGAAGCGGGTTTTCCTATTGCCTCGCCCGGTGATTTTGAAGGGGTAAAATTAGTAGCTCAAACTATTAAAGGATGTACCATTGCTGCTTTAGCTCGTGCTGCCCAAAAAGATATTGATCGAGCTTGGGAGGCAGTAAAATATGCGGAGAGACCACGAATTCATATCTTTCTAGCTACTTCCCCTGTTCATATGCAATACAAACTAAAGCTTTCTCCGGAACAAGTTTTGGAACAGGCGGTGGAAGCGGTCAAATATGCTCGTAAACTTTGTCCCGAGGTAGAATTTTCGGCGGAAGATGCCAGCAGAAGTGAAAGAGAATTTTTATACCAGATTTTTGAAGAAGTAATCAAAGGTGGTGCTACCATCATAAACATACCGGATACCGTGGGGTATGCCCAACCCGAAGAATTTGGTAAGTTAGTTAGGGATGTTCAGGAAAAGGTTACCAGTATTAGTAAAGCTATAATTAGTGTCCATTGTCATAATGATTTAGGCTTAGCAGTAGCCAATTCCTTAGAAGCGGTTAGAAACGGAGCCACTCAGGTAGAGTGTACTATCAATGGGATCGGGGAGAGGGCAGGTAATGCTTCATTGGAAGAAATTGTAATGGCCTTAAAGGTCAGAAACGATTTTTATCATAAAGTTACCCAGATTGATTCTACCCAAATCTATCCGGTTAGTAGATTGGTGAGCAAATTGACGGGCTTTATAGTCCAGCCCAATAAGGCAATAGTGGGGAAAAATGCTTTTGCTCATGAGGCGGGCATTCACCAAGACGGGATATTAAAGGAACGCACTACTTATGAAATTATGACCCCTCAATCGGTAGGTTTAGAGAGAAGTAGTTTAGTTCTGGGAAAGCATTCCGGGAGAAATGCCCTGAACAGTAGGTTAAACGAAATGGGCTATAATTTGGATAAAGAGAAATTAAATGAAGTCTTTGAAAGATTTAAGAGATTGACCGATAAAAAGAAGGAAATCTTTAGTGAAGATTTGGAAGCTATAGTGGCTGAGGTCTCTCATGAACTAATAGGTAAATTTTCCGAAGTCTTTAAACTGGAATATTTCCACATTAGTACCGGTAATCGAATATTGCCTACGGCCACTATCGGATTACTAAATCAGGAAGGGCAGCATTTCGAAGACGCGGCTTGTGGAAATGGTCCGGTAGATGCCTCTTTTAAGGCCATAGATCGCATCACTAAATTAAAATTGAAATTAATAGATTACAATGTCCAGACTTTGACCAGAGGGGAAGATGCCCAAGGAGAGGTCATAGTAAAGATAATCAGCGAAAAAGGAAAGATCTTTACGGGTAGAGGGATGAGTACCGATACTTTAGAAGCGAGTATTCGAGCCTATCTTAATGCGGTAAATAGGCTGCTTAGTAATTCAGGTTCTTTTAGTTAGTTACCTGGTTAGCTAGGGGCAAATTTGTGTCTCGTGAATCGTAGCTTGTGAAGAGAATAGAAGTCAGAGGATGGAATTCAAAAATTAAAATGACCAAAAGGAAAGCTTATCAGTAATAAGCAATACCTAATACGAGAGAAAATAGTTTTGAATTTTAAATTATGGCTTTACGCTTTTCGCTTTAAATTTTTAGCGGTAATGGGTAATCGAAAACTTAAAAATTATATGGGAAACCAATAGCTATTCATTAACCACTGATATAAAGGGAAGTGATTAAAGGTGAACAAGGAAAAAATAGAAATAATGGATACTACTTTGCGGGATGGAGAACAGATGAAAGGGGTAGGCTATTCTCCTTCAGAAAAATTATCGCTTGCCCGTATTCTGTTGGAAGAGGTAAAAGTAGATAGGGTGGAAGTGGCGAGTGCCAAAGCAAGCGAGGGTGAAGAACAATCTGTTGCTAATATAATTAAGTGGGCAGAAAAGGCGAACCAGACAGAAAGGATAGAGGTTTTAAGTTTTGTAGATTATACTGAGTCAGTTGATTGGCTCAATAATTTAGGGGGGAAGGTAATGAATTTACTTACCAAAGGTTCCCTTAACCACTTAACTAAACAATTGAAAAAGACCAAGCAACAACATCTTGAGGATATTAAAAAGACTATCAGGTATGCTCAACAGAAAGGGGTTAACTGTAATATCTATTTCGAAGATTGGTCTAACGGGATGCTTTCTTCTCCCGATTATTTCTATTTTCTTGTGGATAATCTTCAGCAGGAAGCAATAAAGCGCTTTATGTTGCCCGATACGCTCGGGATTCTTTATCCCTTTCAGGTTTTTCGCTTGATTAAGGAAATTGTATCAAAATATCCCACTCTTCATTTTGATTTTCATGCGCATAATGATTATGGATTAGCTACCGCCAATACCCTGGCTGCAGTAGAGGCCGGGGTAAAAGGGGTACATTGTACGGTAAACGGGATGGGAGAACGAGCGGGTAATGCTCCTTTAGAAGAGGTAGTAGTAGGACTTCATGACTTTTTAAAAGCCGAAACGGGGATAGAAGAAAAGCAATTACTCTACGCCAGTAAGACGGTGGAATCCTTTACTGGTTATCGGGTGGCTTTTAACAAACCTATATCTGGTTCGAATGTATTTACCCAGACTGCCGGGATTCACGCCGATGGAGACCGAAAAGGGAATCTTTATGCCAATCCCCTTTTACCGGAAAGATTTAGACGTAAAAGGGAGTATTCTTTAGGCAAATTAAGTGGGAAATCCAATTTAGAGTTTAATTTAGAAGCAATAGGGATCAAGCTTAGTCCGGAGCAAAAGAAACTTGTTTTACAAAGGATTGTTGAACTGGGTGATAAGAAAGAAATTATTACAGAAGGAGATTTACCTTATATTATTTCCGATATTTTGGAAACACCTCGAAAGGAATTTTTTAGTCTAAGGTCGTGTAATATAATTAGTAGTACTGCCCTGAAATCAACCGCTATCATTAAGTTATTGTTCCGGGAAGATGAAAAAGACAAAGGGATAGAATTAGAAGAAGTTGCGCAAGGAAACGGAGGATATGATGCTTTTATGAATGTGCTTAAAAAGATAACTAAAAAAGTAAATTATTCCTTACCCACTCTTTTAGATTATACGGTCACTATACCGCCGGGAGGGAAGACCGATGCCCTGGTGCAATGTGTTATTACCTGGGAAGATGAAGATAAAAGGACCTTTATTACTAAAGGGGTAAATCCTGACCAAGTTTTAGCGGCGGTAGAAGCCACGGAAAAAATGTTAAATCTAATTGCTATGCAGAAGGAAAAGATATAAAATTATGGCAGAGGAGAAATTAGATGGGTGTAGAAAGAACTTATGAAGAAATAAATAAAAAAATAAAAAAAGGTGAGGCAGTAGTAGTTACGGCGGAAGAAATCATACCTTTGGTGGAAGAAAAGGGGATCGAAAAAGCTACTGAGGAAATAGACGTAGTTACTACCGGGACCTTTGGCCCTATGTGTTCATCAGGAGCAATAATTAACTTTGGGCATAGTGATCCTCCCATCAGGATGCAAAAGGTTTGGCTAAACGAAGTGGAGGCTTATGCCGGATTAGCTGCTGTAGATGCTTATATAGGGGCGACACAACTTTCTGAGAATAAGGAGGTAGAATATGGAGGGGCCCAGGTAATTGAAGACTTGGTTTCCGGGAAAAAAATTAGATTAAAAGCTTTATCTTCAGGGAGCGATTGTTACCCTCGGCGAGAAATAGAGACTTATATTACTAAAGAGAGTATAAACCAAGCGATTTTATTTAATCCTCGAAATAGTTATCAAAATTATAATGTGGCCATTAATACTTCCGAGCGGAAAATGTATACTTATATGGGAATATTACTCCCCAAAATGGGAAATGCTACTTACTCTACCAGTGGTCAATTGAGCCCCTTACTTAATGACCCCGAATTTATGACTATCGGTATAGGAACGCGTATTTTTCTGGGCGGGGCTCAAGGTTATATTGTTTGGGAAGGGACCCAATTTTCTCCTGAGCCTAGGAAGATCGAGAAGGGGAAGACGGTCTATCGAGGGGCTACTTTAGCGGTAATAGGAAATCTAAAAGAGATGAGCCCGAATTTTCTTCGAGCCGCTATCTTTAAAGGTTATGGAGTGAGTTTATTTGTGGGAATCGGTGTCCCTATTCCTATTCTAAATAGGGAAGTAATGAGCTATGTGATGGTAAAAGATGAAGATATTTATACCGAGATAATTGATTATAGTATCCCTCGTCTGGAGAGGCCCTCTTTAGGTTGGGTAAATTATAAGCAACTAAGGGAGGGGAAGATTAAGGTTCAAGGTAAGGAAGTTATTACTTCTTCTCTTTCCAGTTATGCTAAAGCCCGAGAAATTGCCCAAAAATTAAAAGAAGAGATATTAAGGGGAGAGTTTTTATTACAAGAGCCGATCCAGAAATTCCCTCAGCATGGTGAATTTAAACCATTATTGGAAATTCGGTAGGAATAATAAGTGCTTACGTCTTAAAATAAAAAGTAAGTAAATTAGTTAATCTGAATTCTTACTTCTACGAGGATGACCAAAAGGATATCTTAGTTTTTTAGGGGGGGCAATGTACCCCGGATACTAAAGACTCTATTACTATCCACTAATTTATAATTAAAGAAGGGATTAAAATGCCAAAAAAGAAGGTTATATTTACTTTTACCCCTCAAAATGTAGAGAAACCAGTAACTTATCAGTTGATAAAAAAATATGATTTATGGGTAAATATTTTACAGGCAAAATTTGAACCGGGTAAGGGAGGGAAATTAGTTTTAGAACTTAAAGGTGAGGAGGAACAGATAAAAGAAGGATTAAATTTTGTTAGACAAATAGGGGTAGAAGTTGAACTTTTAGAACAAGAGGTATTATGGGAAGAGAAGAAATGTGTTGATTGCGGAGCCTGTATCTCTATCTGTCCCACCGGTGCGCTGTTTTTAGATAAATTGACTTACCAATTGAATATTGACTATGAAAAATGCATCGTGTGCGGTAATTGCGTAGAAGCCTGTCCTTTACAGGCCATTAAGGTAACCTTCTAAGTCTAAGAAAGATCAAAAATAAGAAGAGAGAAAACAGTGATATTTCTTTAATTAAAGTAATAAGTGGGGCTAGTAAGCTAATAAGGTGGAATATCTAGAGAGAGATTATCGTAATTTAATTAAAGAGGGAGATTTAATCTCTTTTCAAGTAAAAGAAGCAGAAAGTGATTTGTATATAAGGGCTAATCAAGACTTAAGTTTCTATGCCCGAAAACTGCTTTCCGGCTTTAGGGGAGAGATAGAAGATTATATTACTAGCTATCCTGAATTTAAAATTACCCTTTCGCCTTACGAAGAAGATAAAGAGGCTCCAGAGATAATTCGGGGTATGATTAGAGCGGCAAGCCGGTGTGGAGTTGGGCCTATGGCGGCAGTAGCCGGGGCAATAGCTGAATTTGTAGGTAAAGGGCTTTTAAATTACTCTTCCGAAGTTATCATAGAAAATGGGGGAGATATTTTTCTCAAGAGCCATAAAACAAGAAAAGTAAGTATCTTTGCAGGAGAATCTCCTTTGAGTCAGAAGATTATTTTAAAGATAGAGCCTCCCGAAAATTACTTGGGGATCTGTACCTCTTCGGGAACCGTAGGACCTTCCTTAAGTTTCGGGAAGGCAGATGCGGTAACGGTAATTTCTGATTCTGTTTTGCTGGCTGATGCTGCAGCGACGGCGATAGGTAATAGAATAAAAGATAGAGCCGATATAGAGGAAGGGTTAAGTTTTGGCCAAAAGATAGAGGGGGTAAGAGGTATAGTAATCATAAAAGATGATCGAATAGGGATGTGGGGAGAGGTAAATATTTTTAGGAGAAGGCAGGAATAAAACAAAATGTTTATTAATAGAAAAGTGGCCATAATTGGTGTAGGTAAAATGGGGGAAACTCTGCTTAAGGGCCTGCTCAAAAATAAGTTAATAGAGAGAGAAAATTTATCGGGGAGTACCGCAGAAAAGGAATTATCAGAAAAAGTAAGTAAGAAATATAAGATTAAGACTTATGTAGATAATAATAGAGAGATGGTCCAAGAAAAAGATATAATTATCCTGGCGGTCAAGCCCCAGATAGTAAAGGAAGTAATTTCGGAAATCAAAGAGGTAGTTACAAAAGAACAACTTCTCATCTCTATTGCTGCCGCTACCAGCACTTCCTATCTCGAAGAATGTTTAGAAAAGAAAGTCCCGGTAATTAGAGCGATGCCTAATACCCCGGCTTTAATTAACGAAGGAATGACCGTTCTCTGTCCGGGAAGGTATGCGGAGGAAAGCCATCTTCAGATGGCTAAGGCTATCTTTGGAGCGGTTGGTTTGGTAGAGGTTATTCAAGAGGAAGAGTTAATGGATGCAGTTACTGCCTTATCAGGTAGTGGGCCAGCTTATGCTTATGTAATTATGGAGTCGCTAACCGAAGGGGGAGTAAGAATGGGTTTACCCTGGGAACTAGCGCAAAAATTAAGTGCCCAAACCCTCTTAGGGGCAGCTAAGATGGTATTAAAAACCGGGACACCTCCTGCTTTATTGAAGGAGGCGGTAACTACCCCCGGAGGAGTTACCGTAGATGGATTAATGGAGTTAGAAGAAGGAGGAATTAGGGTGGCCCTTATTAAGGCGGTTAGCCGAACTACGGAAAAATCTAAAGAGCTTTCCTGCGAGGGAGAGATAGCCAGTAACCAGTAAAAAGGATAAATAATTTATGGTTGAATTAAAGGAATTAGACGAGGCCTTATTCCGGGGAGAGGTTTCTAAAGTAAAAGAACTTACTCGGCTGGCTTTACAGGAAGGGATAGATCCTAAAGAAATTTTAGAACAAGGATTAATCAAAGGAATGGCTGTAGTCGGAGAAAAATTTAAAAGTAATGAAATTTTTCTCCCCGAAGTATTATTGGCTTCTCAAGCAATGCATGGGGGATTGGAAATACTCCAGCCTTTGCTCGTTAAAAGCGCGGTTAGGGCTAAAGGCAAAGTAGTAATCGGTACGGCTAAAGGTGACTTACACGATATTGGTAAGAACTTAGTGGCTATGATGCTAAAAGGAGGAGGATTCGAGGTAGTAGATTTAGGGATTGATGTCTCTGCAGAGAAGTTTTTAAAGGCCGTTCAGGAACACGAAGCGGATATTGTTGGTATATCTGCTTTATTAACTACCACGATGATAGGGATGGGTGAGGTAGTAACTGTTTTAGAAGAGGCAGGTTTGAGGGAAAAAGTCAGGGTGATGATCGGAGGAGCGCCGGTTACTCAGGAATTTGCTGAAGAGATTGGAGCAGATGGCTATGCTCCTGATGCTGCCTCGGCAGTAGATAAAGCCAGCGAATTAATGAAAAGTTTAGGGAGAGAGTAAGATAGGGAATGTTAATTATCGGAGAAAAGATAAATTCCAGCCGAAAAGATATTAAAGAGATGGTGGAAAATAAAAATAAAAACTTTATTCAAGAATTAGCTCGCCAACAGGTCGAGGGGGGAGCGGAGATGCTGGACCTAAATATCGGGACTATCCGGAAGGGTGAACCAGAAAGTATGCGATGGTTGGTAGAGACGGTTCAAGAGGCGGTAAAAGTCCCTTTATGTATAGATAGTCCTAATTATGCCGCTATTCAAGCGGGACTGGAAGTCTATGACGCGAATAGAGGGGAGCCCTTAATTAATTCAGTAACAGCAGAAAGAGAAAGGTTGGAATTGATTTTACCTCTGGTTAAAAAGTATCAATGTTCGGTAGTAGCCCTTACCATGAGTGAAAAAGGTATTCCTCAAGATGCTAAAGAGAGATTGGAAATTGCCCATCAATTAATAAAAAAACTTACTGCCGAGGGTATCCCTCTAGAAAGCATATATATTGATCCCTTGACTCTACCAGTTAGTACTAATATTCAGAGCGCTAATATTGTGCTCGAGACTTTAAGAGGCATTAAAGATTCTTATCCTGGAGTTAAAACCATTATAGGATTAAGCAATATTTCTTACGGCTTGCCACAGAGAAGATTAATCAATCAGGCTTTTGTGGTTTTAGCTCTGGCGAACGGCCTGGAGGCGGCAATTCTGGATTCTACCGACCAAAGGATAATGGCTTTAATCAAATCAACCAATCTTTTGTTGGGTAAAGATGAGTTTTGCAAGCAATACCTTCAAGCCTTTCGAGAAGGGAGATTATAAAAAGGAGTGTCACGGCTCTCTGATATTTTTGTGAGGAAAGGTAGATAAAAGATTAATGAATTTAAGAGAAAAATTAGCAGCAAATAAATTTGTAGTAACCGTAGAATTAGATCCTCCCAAAACTTTAAATATAGATCTAATTTTGAGAGAGGTAAATAGTGTAGGCTTTCGAAAGGTAGTAGATGCCGTAAATGTTACGGATTGTCCTTTAGCTAAATTAAGGATAAGTCCTATCGCTCTTTCTCATATTATTCAGGAGAAAATAGGATTGGAGACAATCTTTCATATCACCTGTCGAGATAGAAATTTATTAGGTTTGCAAGCAGAGCTCTTAGGGGCATTTGCCTTAGGAGTAAAGAATATTTTAGCTCTAACTGGTGATCCCCCCGAGAAGGGCGACTATGTTGAGGCAACCGGGGTCTATGATGTAGATTCTACCGGATTAATAAAGATAATAAATAGTTTGAATCAGGGATATAAATATAAAGGTGGAGAGCTCAAGGGTAAAACTGATTTTTTTATCGGAGCAGCAGTTAATCCTAATGCTACTGATTTAAAAAAAGAAATAGCCCGTTTAGAAGAAAAAGTAGCGGCCGGGGCGAACTTTGTACAGACCCAACCGGTCTACGAGAGAGGAGTATTGGAAAGATTTTTAGAGCTCACGGCCCATCTTTCTATTCCTAAGATTATCGGAGTCATGCCCTTAAAGAGCTATAAAATGATTGAATACTTAAACCGAAATTTACCTGAGATTTTTATTCCTCCCGAGATAAGTGGAAGGATGAGAGAAAGGGATATAGAAGAGGGGGTAAGGATAGCTCGCGAATTAATTAGTCAAATACGAGGAATTAGAGAGGTCGCCGGAATTCATCTATTTCCCTTGCAGGATATGCAATTGGTCTGTCGTCTGCTGGATTAATTAAAATTGTTTAGGGGAAGGAAAGAGGAGGGAAAGATGAGAGAGGCAAGGATAATAGGAGATGGTAAATTAGGTAAATTAAATATAGATAAAGATGCGGTATCGCACTATTTAGGTTATAGCCGGAAGAAGGGTAAAGAACCACCTCAGAATATTTTGCAGATTATAGAAGAAGAAGTTAACCGAGGTTATGAGCTTTTCAAACCCCAAGGGGTTTACCGGTGGATAAAGATTTATAGATTTATAAGAGAAGAAGAGGTGGAATTAGAGGAGGGGCAGCTCTTTAAATTTACCAAATCTGTAATGGAACAATTAAAGGGAGCCACTTATTTACTGGTAGGAGTGGTGACTATCGGTGATTTCTTAGAAAAGAAGGTTGCAGAACTTTTTTCGCAAACAGAATATGTTCGAGCCCTCGCCTTAGATGCTGTCGGAAGTGTAGCAGTAGAGGATTTCAGCAGGAAAGTCAGGAAATTGGCTCGTCAGGAGGCAATAGAGCAGGGCTTTAAGGTGAGCAGAAGACATTATTCTCCTGGTTATGGGGGGTGGGAAGTATCGCAACAAAGGGTTATTTTCCAAATTATCTCCCCTGATTCTATTGGGGTGAAATTAACGGAGGGAAATATGATGTTTCCCCAAAAATCTTTGTCTTGGGTAATGGGAGTAGACCAGGAGATAGCGGGGCCGATTCTCTAGAAAATTAAGAGGCCTCCCTGGAGGAAAGATGCTTAAGCTTGATAAGGGGAAGCCTCCTAATTTTAATAGTGTAGAAATTTTACTTCGCTTACTTTACTATAAGGACGCTACCCTCATGCGCTTCTTGAAGAACAGCATTACTCACGCTGCCCAGGAATAATCTTTTCAATCCGCCCAATCCTCTACTACCCAGAACAATCATATCAAATCCTTCCTCGCGGGCCACCTCTACAATAGTACGAGAAGGGTGTCCCTCTTTCAAAATTGTCCGGGTCTTTAGGTTCTTCCCTTCCAAAAATTTTAAAGCTTCGGAGAGAATCTTCTCTGCCTCTTTTTTTTGATTTTCCCTCATCTCCCTGAAGAGGTCCATTTGTTCCGGGGTGATACCTTCGTAAGAATAAAACATATCTATCCTAGGTTCATAGACATGAATGAGGGCTACTTCCGAAGCCTTACATCCTTCGGCAATAAGCGCAGCTTCTTCTAAGGCTTTTTTACTTTGCTCCGATCCATCTACACAAACTAAAATTTTCATCTCAAAACCTCCTTTATTATTTATTATTATTTTTGAGAGTATCTATAGTAAACAATATTACAAAATAATGAATACTTAGCTTAGGAGTAAGACTCTTTTTTCTGCTCCAGAGAGGGTTAATAATCAACCAGAAATATTTACCAGAAACGATTAAGCTTCTTAAAATCTTGCTTACAAATAGAATAAGTACCAATTTCATTATAGCATAGAGAAAGACAATTCAAAAGTTTTTCTCTAAAGAGAATGGAGCAAAGAAGGTGTATCCCGGTCTTGCCCTTAACCAAAATAGGTAGCAAAGATCCGGAGGGTAGTAAAGTAATTTTTTAAAAATGAAAAAAATTACCAAAATTACTTTACACTAAGAAGATAAAGTGTTATAATTTTTAGCGTTGTGTTAGTTTAACTAAAGGGAGGTGAAGTGATGATAGATTTTTTTATTACCTTCATACTTAGTTTAATTGCTTACCTTTTTCTCACTGCTAGTGCTGGTGAAATAGCCGGACTATGGAGTATTTTTGAAGTTGTGCTAGGGATTGTTCTTTCGGTAATTGTATCTTTTATGGCTACTCGAGTGCTATTCCAAAAGAGAAGTTATCGGATGTTAAACCCAGCAAGGTGGATTATTTTTTTAATTTATTTAATCGGCCCTTTTTTTTGGGCAATGATTAAAGCCAATATTGATGTAGCTTATCGAGTGATTACCGGTAAAATAAATCCTGGTATAGTAAAGATATCTCCTGAATTAAAAACCGATTTAGGGATTACCTTATTAGCCAACTCCATCACCTTAACTCCCGGAACCCTTAGTGTAGATATTGACGAAGAAACTAATGATTTATACATCCATTGGATAAATGTCACTACTTTAAAACCTACTACTGCGGATATTTGTGGTACTTTCCCACAGTGGGTAAGGAGGATTGCTGAATGAACGAATTTTTTAGGATTTTTATTATTCCTGGAGGATTGCTCTTGCTATTTATGTTACTGGCTTTGGTTAGATTAATCCTGGGTCCTACTACCCCAGATAGAGTAGTAGCTCTGGACACTATAAATACCTTGGTAGTAGCGGGAATGGTATTAGTAGGGGCAGCCTATGAAGAAGTTATTTATATTGATGTAGCTATTGTCTATGCCTTATTATCTTATATTGGAACTCTATATGTAGCCAAATACTTAGAAGAGAGGCCTAAAAAATAATGGGAATATTGTTAATAGTTTTATATATTTTCCTGACGATCGGAATAATATTTAATTGTTTAGGTTCAATAGGTCTCCTTAGATTTCCTGATGTTTATACCCGACTCCATGCAAGTACTAAAAATACTACTTTTGGTTCAATTTTTACTTGTTTAGCAGTTATTATTTTTAGTTTTTACCAGTTACATCTGACTCAAGATTCTAAATTTTTAGTCCTTGCTCTCCATACTTTTATAGCCCTAGTTTGCCTATTGGTTACTAACCCTACGGGAGCGCACGCTATTTCTCGCGCGGCTCACCGAAGTGGGGTAATGCCTAAACAGGCAGTTATAGATCAATTAAAGGAGGCAAAGTTAAAATGAGTTCTTTTGTGGAGATAATCCATCTTGCTACTTTAACCATAATTATAATCGCTGCCTTTTTAACCGTAGTGTTTAAAAAATTGTTACTGGCAGTTATTGCCTCATCGGTAGTCAGTTTACTTCTTTCTTTAGAATTTTACCTATTACATGCCCCCGATGTGGCTATAGCTGAGGCGGCTATTGGAGCAGGATTAACTATGGCCATATTTATTTTTGCCATTAGAGGGACGAGATAGGAGAAAGTAAAATGAAAAAAATTGTTTTTGGAATTGCCTTTATATTATTTTTTTCTTTTATGCTAGTTAGTGCGATAAATATGAGGCCTTTTGGAGAGCCCACCTTTAGTGAAATGGACGATTATTTTATTAAAAATGCACAAAGTGAAGTAGGGGCAAACAATGTAGTGACTTCTATCGTCTTTGATTATCGAGGTTTTGATACCTTAGGCGAGGCCACAGTTTTATTTACCACTATTTCGGGGATTATAGCTCTATTCAGGAGGGTAAATAAATGAAAGAGATGTCTAAAATAGTAAAAAATATTACTAAATTAGTCTATGGATTTATTATCATTTTTGGTTTTTATGTGATAGTACATGGACATCTTACTCCGGGAGGGGGATTCCAAGGTGGTGCGGTGGTAGCTTCTGCCTTTGCTTTACTATTAATATCCTATGGTCAATTAGAAGCTAAGAAACTACTAAAAGTAGATATTTTTTCTCTATTAGAAAGTTGTGGTTTAACTGCCTTTATAGTAATAGCTTTTTTAGGGTTAGGGACTACATTTTTTTATAATTTTTTAGCCAATAGCGGAGGTTGGTTTGGTAATGCAGTGACACCAGGAATTAATCCTGGGGATATGAATACGGCAGGAGTACTCCCTCTGATGAATATGGCGGTGGGGTTAGAAGTTTTTGCCGGACTGGGAATTATTGTGTTATTAATGGCTGAGGGGGCAGAATATACTAATAAAGAAGGAGAACACAGAAATGATAGGTAATTTCCCTTATGTTACTGTAGCAGTATCTATAGGGTGTGGACTTTATATCCTGATGTTCCAAAAAAATTTGATTAAATTAGCTATAGGAATTAATTTAATTGAAAGCGGAATAAATTTATTTTTAATTACTCTAGGATATAGAAAAGGGGGAGTGGCTCCTATTTATACTCAGGCGCCTGCCGGTAAAGCAATGGTATTACCGACTCCTCAAGCCCTGACTCTTACTAGTATAGTCATTGGTGTTGCCACTAGTGCTTTAGTGCTATCTATGGCGATGATGATTTATAAACATTATGGCACTATAGAGGTGGATAAGGCAAGGAGGCTGAGAGGATGAAGCTAATGGATCATATTCCCGCTCTTATCATTGCCGTCCCTTTATTAGCAGCCTTCTTATCTCCAGTGGTAGGGAAAATAAATAAAAAAGTCGTGGGGATTTTGGCTGCCTTAGCTTTAGGTTTTAGTTTAATTTTTACTATTATATTAGCAGTAAAAATATTATCTGTGGGTCCTCAAGTTTATGTCTTTGGGGCCAAATCTCCTTCTTTAACTTTACCTTCCGGGCTTAAATTTCCTATTAGAATTATCTTTCAAATAGACGCGATGGGAATATTTATGGGTTTAATTACCGCATTGGTTTCTTTCCTCGGTGCAGTATATTCTTTGGCTTTTATCGATAAAAATAATGGAATTGATAAATATTATTCTTTGCTATTACTTTTAGCGGTGAGTATGTTTGGTATGGAACTTACCGGGGATATATTTAACTTTTTTGTATTTTTAGAGATTGCTTCCATGGCCTCTGTTTCCTTAATTTGCTATAAAGGAACTGAGAGGGGAGAACCAGTAGAAGCAGGGTTTAAGTATATGGTAGTTAGCTCAATATCTGCTCTTATGGTTTTATTCGCTATTGGTATTTTTTACGGCGAGTACGATGTGCTTAATATGGCAGCTTTAGCCAGTGTCATAAAATATTCCCAATTAGACAAAATTGCCTTGGGGATTTTAGTGCCCGTGTTAGCGATGAAAGCTGGGGCAGTACCCATGCATATGTGGACCCCTGATGCTTATTCCGAAGCACCGGCGCCTATTACTATGATCTTAGTGGCAGCCAGTCAAGCTAGCCTATATGCCCTCTTTAGAGTAGTTTTTTCTTTGTACAATATTACTTTAAATACCTTGGTGGTGGGATGGATAATTATTATCTTCGGTCTTTTATCTATGTTTATAGGAGTTACTATGGCAATTATTCAGAAGGATATAAAAAGATTGATGGCGTATCATGCTATTTCTCAGACGGGTTATATGCTCCTGGGAGTAGGGGTAGGTTTGGCAGTGTTAGCCAATCCGATTGCCTTGCCAGAATATGGAATTACAGCTATGGAGGGTGGTATCTTTCATATTATGAATCATGCTCTGTATAAGGGCTTGCTATTTTTAACTGCTGGGGCTTTATTTTATAGAACAGGGACCAGAGACCTGGATAAAATGGGTGGTTTAGCCCATTCAATGAAATATACTACTATCTTTTTTATTATCGGAGCAGCCGCCATTGCGGGGCTCCCACCTTTTAATGGTTTTGCCTCTAAACTTTTAATTTATGAATCAGTATACCGGTTTAACCCTCTTTTATCTATAATTGCCATGGTAGTTAGCATTTTGACTTTGGCTTCCTTTGTTAAAGTATTTCATAGTGCCTTTTTGGGGCCGCAATTACCCCAATTTAAAGAGGTTAAAGAAGTGCCCCAAAGCATGGTTTTGACGATGGCTGTTTTATCTTGCCTTATAATATTCTTTGGATTATTTCCTGATTTGATAGTAAAAAATTTGGTACATCCAGCGGTGATGTCGTTGATAGAGCAATTTAAATATACGGGGATAGTATTGGGGGGTAGGTAAAAGTGTTAGGATTACTGGAAACCGGAAGTGGCTTTTGGAATGCCCTTATTTGGGTAATAGTCGTGCTGCTGATAGGGGCTATAGTGTACTATATAAGAAATAAAGGGGAACAAGGTTATAAAAAGAATACGGAGCAGGATAAACCCTTTATTTCTGGTAATCCCGAGTCGAGCAAAGAAGGTTCCCATGTCAGTGCAAGTCATATTTATTGGGGGTTTACGGAGGCACTAAGGGGTTATTATAATCCCTTAGTGAAAATGCATACGGGTAACCTAAATGATTATTCGGGCTGGATAGTGATAATAATGGCGCTAGTATTAATCTTGGTAGGAGTGAGCGGATAAAGTGAAATTAAATAAATATTTCGAAAGATCGTTATGGGTCTTTCACTTAAATTCGGGTTCTTGTAATGGTTGTGATATTGAAATTGTGGCGGCTTTGACTCCTCGCTACGATTTAGAAAGATTTGGTATAAAATTAGTGGGTAGTCCAAAGCATGCAGATGTATTATTAGTAACCGGTCCAGTTACTCACAAGATGGCAGAGCGGGTAAAACGAGTATATGATCAGACCCCTGACCCTAAGGCGGTTATAGTAGTGGGAACTTGTGGCACCAGCGGAGGAGTTTTTTATGACTCTTATAATTTGCTGGGTCCAGTGGATAAAATTATTCCGGTTGATGTCTATGTTCCTGGTTGCCCTGCTCGACCGGAGGCCATAATAAATGGAGTTTTGCAAGCCTGGATTAAGCTGGAAAAGTTAAGAGAAAATATGAAAACTGCTNNTATCCGGTTAGCCAGTTTACCAGTTACCCGGTTAAGGAATTAAAAACTAGTTTTTAGAGTATATCAACTAACTCTCGTCTTGTAACTAAGAATCTGTATTTTAATTTAGCGAATAGAATTAACTGGTAAACAGGGTAACTGGGTAACAATATACAACATACAATTTCCAAATTAATATAGGCTAAACGCTGTACGCTCCACGCTACATTTTATACTAACGACTAACGACTATTCACTAGCGACTAATTAAAGGAAAGGTGATAATCTTATGGAATATATGAAGCCTGATGAGATTGTAGAACTATTTAAAGAAAGATTAGATAAAAATGCGGTTATGGATAGCCGAATAGAAACCAAAACTGCAGGCATAAAAAAGAATGCTTATAATGTAATATGGCTTCAACTAAATCCCCAAAATCTTAAAGAGGGGGTTAGGCTTTTATATGCTATACAATTTCCTCACTTCGCTATAATTTCGGGGAATGATTTAGGTAAGGAAATAGAATTAATCTATCATTTTTCCCTTTATTACGGGGTAAGGTTTAAAGAAATTTCTATTAATTTATCTACCCGTTTATCTAAAGATAATCTGAAAATACCTACTATTACCGATTTGATCCCGGGAGCTCAAACCGCAGAAAGAGAAATAAAAGAGATGTTTGGGGTGACTATCGAGGGGTTACCTGATTTGCCTAACATTTTCTTACCTCAGGATTTTCCCCAGGGAATATTTCCCTTAAGAAAAGATGAAAAAGGTGTAAAGATGAAAGTAGAAAGAAAAGATGAGGTGATAGAAGTTGAGTAAGAAAACTTATTCTATTCCTATCGGACCGGTTCATCCTTCTCTTAAAGAACCAATGACCTTTAATTTTGAAATATATGGAGAACATATCGAAAGAGTAAATTTAGCACCCGGTGACAATCACCGAGGGATAGAATTTATGGGAAGGCAGAGAAACCCGGTCCAGATTATTTATTTGGCTGAGAGAATATGTGGTATCTGTTCAGCCTCTCATCCCTTTGCTTTTTGTAGAGCAGTAGAAAATGCGGCAGGGATAGAAGTCCCGGAAAGAGCCCAATATATTAGAGTAATTATAGCGGAATTGGAAAGGATCCATTCTCATATTTTGTGGGCGGGAGTTGCTGCTCATGAATTAGGTTTTGATTCTGTTTTATATCTATCCTGGAGGGCGAGAGAAGAAGTATTAGATCTTTTAGAATATCTGACGGGCAATAGAATAAATTATGGGATATTTATGATAGGCGGGGTAAGAAGAGATATTACGGAAGAACAAATACCCCGAATTAGAAAGACTTTAGAATATTATAAAGATATCTTCGCCAAGCTAGAGGATGTATTTTTAAGTGATCCGACTATTGCTTTGAGAACCAAGAAGGTGGGTATCTTAACTAAAGAGGATGCTCTCCGTTTATGTGCGGTAGGCCCTACTGCCCGGGCTTCAGGGATCACTAAAGATATACGTCAAGACCAACCCTATGCGGCCTATGCCGACCTGGAAGTAAAAGCTATTACTCCGGATGTCTTAACTGGCGAAATAAATGGTGATGTCTATGATCGGATAGTGGTTAGAATATTAGAGATAGCGCAATCAATACAGATTATCGAGCAATGTTTAGATAATCTGCCTTCCGGAGAAATTGTAGCGGAGAAAAAATTGGTTAAATTACTGAATCAACTAAAGAAAGCCAAAGGTGAAGGCATTGGTAGGCATGAGGCTCCTCGAGGAGAAGTTATTCATTATGTAAAATTAGCGGAAGCAGAAGTACCAGAAGTCTGGAAGGCACGAGCACCTACGTATAACAATTTAATGAGCTGGATGCCTATGCTTATTGGTCAACAGATTGCCGATATACCTATTGTCATAGCTTCTATTGACCCTTGTATAGCTTGTATGGACAGAGTGACCATTTTAAATAAAGATAATGGTCAAAAAAGTATACTCACGAAAGATGATCTACACAAATTAAGTGTTCAAAAGACAAGGGGGATTACTCGATGACTTTTATCAGTCCCTTAGGGATATTAGGAAAAATAGCCGGAGCAATCATCATTGCTTTTTTGGGAGTGATACTGGGTTTATTTTATAGAGGTCTGGATAGAAAATTAGCCGCGAGAATGCAGGCAAGAGTAGGACCCCCTATAAGACAACCCTTTAGAGATTTTTTAAAATTAATGATTAAAGAAAATATAGTTCCGGAGAATGCGGTACCCTGGATATTTAATGGAGCACCGATTATGTCTCTCGTAGCTACTATTACTATTTTGTTTTATTTACCGGTGGGGAATATCTCTCCTTTATTAAGTGGATATGGGGATATCGTACTCATTGTTTATTTGCTAACCCTGCCAGCCATCGGTATGGTAGTGGGAGGTTTTGCCTCTGGTTCTCCCTATGCCAATGTAGGAGCTCAAAGAGAAATGGTAATGATGATGAGTTATGAATTACCTTTGGTTACCACCGTGATCGCTATTGGGTGGAAGCTGAGTCAGGTCTACCCCGAATTAAATGTTTTTTCTTTAGCCGTGATTAATGCTCATCCCATTTGGGGATTAGTTGGCCCCCTAGGTTTTGTAGGGGCAATTCTTTTGTTGATTACTTTAGTAATAGTAACCCCCGGAGAATTATCTAAAATTCCTTTTGATGCCCCCGAGGCAGAAACTGAGTTGGCGGGTGGACTATTGGTGGAATATTCGGGAAGAAATTTAGCTTTATTTAGTTTAGCCGATGCCACCAAAACCATTGTCATGGTTTCTTTAACTATAGTCTTATTTTTCCCCTATAATATTGCTTATTTATTGGGCTTAAGTGGAATATTCGCCTTAATTGTGGATACTTTATTCTTTCTGGTAAAATTATTTTTAATAATGTTTGTGGAAGTTACCTTTATTCGAGTCGCTGCTGCCCGTTTAAAAGTAGATCAGGTTTCCTACGCTTATTGGGTTCCTTTATCTCTTACAGGACTACTTGGTCTGGCTTTAATTGTTTTGGATACTATTATAGTTTGAGGTGATAAAATGCCCACTCCTATGGGATTTGAATTGTTAAAACAGTTATTTAAAAAACCGGCTACCAATGTATTTCCGGTTACTTATTATCCTGATTCAATATTAAAATTGTTAGAAAAAATTGAAAGAGGGGAAGCTAAGCTACACCCCCCGGTAGAGATACCTAAAAAATTTAGAGGGAAGATTATTTACGATAGAGAGGAATGCATAGGTTGCAAACTATGTATGAAGGTGTGCCCTACTCGAGCCATTGAGTTTATCCCGGAAACAAAGAAGATTAAAATTTACGTGGCACATTGTATCTTTTGTTCCCAATGTAATGATATATGCCCTAAAAATTGTTTAAAAATGAGTGAAGAATTTCTGCTTGCTGCTACGGACAAATTATCACCAGGATTAATTGTAGAGTAAGACAATAATAAATTATTATTTATTATTTTATGGCTAGGTTATAAAATTTTTAAAAGGGGGACCTCCATAACTCTATCATAACTCTATAATTTTTGAATGATATTAAATCTTTTGTCTTTTAATATCTTTATTGTCTTCTCAGCAGCTTTAGCTATAGCCGGGCTAAGAGAGGTAGAGTAGTCGATGATTTGGGGCTGGATGCCAATAAAGATCATTTCCGAGGTAAAGTTTTTTAGATAAGAAGTTAAAAGGGAAAGCGAAATACTATGGGTAGTTAAAGGCATAGTATTAATTTTTTCTGGGGGGATTATTCTAAATTCACCGGGTTCCAGATCCATTTCTACGGCGTCGATCAAGACTAAGAGAGGGGGTCTGTTTTTTTTGATGAGGGAAGTGAAATTTTCGGGAGCTACTCCACAGTCCAGAGAAAGCCAATCAGCGTCTTTAAAAGTTTGGGCAATCATTGCTCCTACCCCATCATCACCGCGCAGCATATTTCCTATACCCATTAAAATATTTTTTTTTGAATTCATATTTTCCCCTTAAGTTGGTGCCTAGTTTTAATTTTAGGGGCAAGGTGCGAGTTTATTTATTTATTTGGTAAACCGGCTAACTGGCTAACTATTTTCAGGAAATGCGAATTTTGTTTTGCACTTTTCGTTTTTCTATACGCTAAACACTAAAATACGAAATACAATTTGAATTTGTGTCTTTTGCTATATACTATTCACGATAGCAACTATTCACTAATTATGTTATCATAATAAAAAGTACCTGACAATATTAACAATATTAGGTAGAGGCAATTTATATAAATTTTAAAGAAAAATAAGGATTTTTAGAATCAATATTTATAGAAATAAAGTAGAATATTAATATTTATAGAGTAGATTATGATATAATATTAATGCAATGAAAAGGATAAAAAGAAAAAGCGAAAAAGAGAAGTATGAGGATTTACCATGAGAAAGGCAAGAAGGATCTATAAGCGGAAAAGCAGGAGCAATCTAGAGACCTTTATTATATTGATGGGAGCGATAATAATATTAGGCATCGCTTTTTTTTTAGCCCGGGATAAGAGCTATATTCCTCCAGAAGAACCAGTAATTGCAGAAGAAGAGAGAACTTTACCGCCAGAGACAGCGGTAGTGGAAAGGTTTCCCGAGATAGTAGTAGAGAAAGATGAAGAAAAAGAAACTGAAAAAGTTACCACCGAGGTGATAGAAAAGGAAACTGTCCCCCCAGAGAAACCTTTAGTAACGGAACCAACTGCACCAGTGGTAGCAAAAACACCGCCAGCAGAATCAGGGGTAAAAATTTTAAAAGAGTCGGAGATAGTTTCTGAAAAAAAGGTATATACTGTTCAAGTAGGGGCTTTTTCCTCGGAAAAGAATGCCCAGAATTTAGCTCAAGAGATAAAAGAAAAAGGATTTGATACTTATGTGATTCAAGGTGAAAATCTCTACAAAGTTCAGGTGGGTGAGTTTAAAAGCTCGGAGGAAGCTCAAAAGGTATCACAAAAGTTAAAAGAGTTAGGTTATCCCATCTTTATAACTAATCGGTGAGGAGAAGTTATATATTTGGCAAAAGGAAGCGTCCCTTCGGCTGTCATAAATCGTTTATGCTTATACCATCGTTGTCTGGAAGAGATAAGGGGGGCCGAAGGGGGTAAAGACAAATTAAACTATGTTTCTTCTTCTAAAATTGCAGCGATGACGGGAATTAATCCCGCCCAAATCCGCAAAGATTTAACCTATTTTGGTGAGTTTGGCAAGCGAGGCAAGGGGTATCCTGCAGTAGACCTACTTAGAGAATTAGAAAAGATCTTAGGATTGGATAGAAAATGGTCAGTTATTATTGCCGGTGCCGGAAATTTAGGAAAAGCTTTAGTAAGGTATAAGGGGTTTTCCAGCAGAGGTTTTTTAATTGAAGGAATTTTTGACCAAGACCCTTTAAAGATAGGCAAAAAGATTGGCCATATTTTTATTTATGATGTAAAAGAAATGGATAAATTTATTAGGGCGAAAGATATAGATATTGGAGTATTAGTGGTACCAGCTCAATCTGCCCAGGAAGTAGCGGAGAAGATGGTGGAAGGTGGGATTAAAGCGATTTTAAATTTTGCTCCTGCTCGTATTGACTTACCGGCAAAAATTAGAATACATAATGTAGACCTTTCTTTTGAATTTGAGGAATTGACTTACTATTTATCTCAGTGATATAATATTTTTTGTTTCTTGATTGTGATATTTTTCACAAACTTTTAAAAAGGTTGGCAAAAACAGTAACCTACCCAGAATTATAAAATTGTAAATTACAAAATAAGCAGAGGATTTTAAACCAAATTAACACAAAAGTTAACCAGTTAGAATCAAAAAGGATAACTATAAAGTATTAATTGAAGCTTTACAGTGATATTTCACTTTGGCATTTTATATTTATATGTTGTAGTTAATTAGAAAGAAGGTTATTATGAAAATTAAGGATATTGTTCGTATATTAGAAGCGGAAATTTTGTGTGGAGAAAAATATCTGGAGAGAGAAATCTTAGATTTTGCTGCCTGTGATCTCTTAAGTGATATCTTAGCTTATTCTAAAGAAGACTATCTCCTCTTAACTGGTTTAACCTCTTTGCAGGTGGTTCGGACGGCGGAATTAACCGGGGCTATTGGTATCGTTTTTGTTCGAGGCAAACTCCCTCCGCAAGAAACGATTGGCTTAGCTAGATCCCATCATATACCTCTTTTAAAGACCGACGAATTAATGTTTAACTCCTGTAGAAAAATAGTAGAAGAATTAATCAAGGAAGAATCAAGGTGGAAATGAAACCTCATTATTCCCGCGAAAGATTAACTTTGGTTAATGAGTTAATTTATGAAATTAAAGTTAAGGATGCTATGTCCCGGGAGGTAATTTTTTTTGATGAAAAGGCTACCTTTAGAGAGATACAACTAAAACTTAAGGAAAAGAGGATGTCAGGAGTCCCTATCCTGGATGAACACAAAAATATTGTAGGAATTGTGAGTATCGATGACATTATTACTGCCTTTGATAAAAATTATATTGATGATAAAATTACTAATTATATGACCAGGGAGGTAATTACTGTTCCCCAAAATTTTTCGGTAGTTTATGCCATTCGTAAACTTGAACAATCGGGGGTAGGGCGGCTTCCGGTTACCGAATCAGCAAATAGTAAAAAAGTTGTGGGCGTAATAACAATGAGTGATATTTTAAATAAGTTATTGGTTGAAGTCCAATCAGTTGCGGAAAAAGTTAAGGAAGAAGAGGCAAAAAATGGAGAAATTTCTGATAAAATTATCCAAAAAGTAACTAAAAAGCCGCTTCGATTTGAAGTTAAGGGGGATGATTTTGATAGTGCCGGTAGAGTAGCGAGTATAACTAAAAAATATTTTCAGAATTTGAAAGTTCCTACAGAAATCGTGCGGAGAATTGCTATTGTTTGTTATGAAGCAGAAATGAATATTTGCCTTCATTCTTTTGGGGGATATATTGTGGTAGAGGTAAATGAGCATAATGAAGTAGTAATTAGTGCCTACGATAGGGGCCCAGGAATTCCTGATTTGGAATTGGCTTTAACTCCGGGGTTTACTACTGCCTCAGAAAAAATTAGAGCTTTAGGCTTTGGTGCCGGAATGGGTCTTCCTAATATAAAGCACTGTGCCGATAAATTTGAGATTAAATCTTCTTTAAAAACCGGAACTTTCTTAAAGGCAATAATTAGTTTAGGAGAGGAAAATGAAACTAAGTGAAATTATAGAAAAATGTAAATTGCAGAAAGTGGTTTACCCCGCTGATTGTGAAATTAAAGCAGGTTATTGTGGAGACTTGATGTCTGATGTGATGGCTCACGCGGAACCTGAAAGTATTTGGATTACCATTCAAGCCCATAAGAATAGTATCGCCGTTGCCCTTATCAAGGATATTAAAGCCATTGTCTTTACTAACAGCGTACCGATAGAACAAGAGGTAATTAAAAAAGCCGAAGAAGAAAATATTAATTTATTGCATACCCCCAAAAATTCCTTTACTATTTGTGGGGAGATATATAGTATGATGGAGGAGAAAACTGATACAGATTGACTTGCATATCCATTCCGCTCTTTCGGCTTGTGCTGATAATGGAATGTCTCCAAAATTGATTTTAGAGCAGGCAGTTCGCCAAAAACTTAAAGTTATTGCTATTACCGATCATAATGCAGTTCAACACTCAATCTTGGCTTGCCAGTTAAGTAAAGATAAAAATATGGCGGTGCAGGTAATCCCGGGGGTAGAATTAACTAGCCGAGAAGAGGTTCATCTTTTAGCTTATTTTCCCGATATTTCTTCACTTTTAAAAATAGAAAAAGAAATAAGTTATTATTTACCCCCAGAGAAAAATAACTCTCCAGTTTTTGGTTATCAGATAATTTATAGCCCGGAAGGGGAAATTGTAGAAATTGATGAGGTTTTAAGACAGGTTGGCTTGGATATAGGATTAGATAATTTAATAAACATTATCCATCAGCTAGGAGGAATTGCTATTCCTGCTCATATAGATAAGGATAGATTTAGTCTGCTAAGTCAGCTAGGTTTTTTAGATCGAGAAGCAAATTTTGATGCGATTGAAGTTTCTAAATTTAAGTGGTGTAAGGATAACTTTAAATTAGGAGATAATTGGGAAGGGTTTCCGGTAATATCTGGTTCGGATAGTCATAACTTAGAAGATATCGGATTCTTTTATATGGAAGATATCCAGGAGGAAATCAGGGACTTTTTTACTTTAAATAATTTTCTAAAGCATACAAAGAAGAAGATGTAATAAAAAATGAAGGATATTGCCGACCATATTTTTGATATCTTAGAAAATTCAGTTAGAGCTGGGGCAACAGAAGTCCAGGTTGTTTTGAGTTTTAATCAAAAACGTTTTTTTTGCGAGATTACCGACAATGGAAGAGGAATTACTGGCAATGAGGTGACTGATCCTTTTGTGACCTCGCGAAAAGAGCGGCGGGTAGGGTTAGGCTTGCCACTTTTAAAAAGGGCGGCGGAAAGTACCGGTGGGTTTTTAAAAATATCTAATTTAAAAGGAGGGGGGACTTGTTTAGAATTTGAAATAAATTTAGCTCATATAGATGCTAAACCCTTTGGGGATATAGCTAAGACCTTTATCGATGCACTATACTGTTGGCCCGAAGTCCGCTTTAGTGTTTTTCTTCGAGAGGGAAAAGAGAGAAAATTGGCGATTTTTGACAGTAAGAAAATTAGAGAAATTGTTAATAATTCGGAGATCAAGCAGAAGGAAGTTCGAGATTTTATTTATAATTCCTTAGCTCAAGAGCTTAAAAAAATAGGGATTGATTTCCAATTTGGGGTATCCTTATCCTAGTAGCTGCAGGATTTCCTTTTTCGCAAGGGTTTGATTCATCTAACCGGCAATAAAAACGGGCCGGATAAATGCAGCCCTAGTTTAAAAAGTAATACTTTATACGAAAAAATTTTTAATTTTGAACTAACGATTATAATAACTATTACTATTAGCTAATTTAAAAATAAAGGGGAGGAAGATGAAAAATTTAGAAGAACTGAAAGAAATTAGAGAGAAAGTAAGGAAGGATCTAGAATTACGTACCGGAAAACATCGGATTAAAATTGTAGTGTGTTTAGGTACTTGTGGTATTGCTGCCGGAGCAAGAGAAACAATGAATACTCTAGTTGACCTAGTAGCTCAAAGCAATAGAAGCGATATCATAGTCACTACTTCTGGTTGTGCTGGTTTTTGCGAACAAGAGCCTATGATTCAAGTTTATATAGAAGATAAGGAACCGGTGGTCTATGGTAAGGTTGATTCGAAGGCAGCGAAGGAAATTTTCGAAAAACATATCTTAAATGGTCAAATTGTAGAAGAATATCTTTTTTCAAAGGGGAAATAATTATGGAATGTCTGTGTAATGAAAAGGAACTTACTGACGAGCAAAAATATAAGCAACTAAAAGAATTTATCAAAGAGAACCAAGGGAAAAGGGGATATTTAATCCCGGTGCTCCACCTGGCTCAGGGAATTTTCGGTTATCTTCCCCGAGAGGTGCAAAACTTTGTAGCCAAAGAAATGGATATTCCAGTAAGTATGGTAACGGGAGTAGTCACCTTCTATTCTTATTTTAGGACCTTCCCTACTGGTAGACACACTATTACGGTGTGTTTAGGGACCGCTTGTTATGTGCGAGGTGCCAAAAAAATATTGGAAGAACTGGAAGACCAATTGGGTATAAAAATAGGTGAAACTACTGAAGATAGAAGATTTTCTATTCGAGTGCAAAGATGTTTGGGATCTTGCGGATTAGCCCCCGTTATAATGATCGATAAGGATATCCATGGTCGTATGACCGCCAAGAAATTAGGGGCAATATTAGAAGAATATAAATAGAAGTGAGGTTATAAATATTAATTATGTATAATTTAAGAGCACATATTCTACTTTGTTACGGAGGCGCCTGTATCTCTTCCGGTGGGGAGAGCGTTAAAGAGACAATGGAAAAAGCGATTGCTAAAGCAGGGCTGCAAAAGGAAGTAGATATTATTACTACTGGTTGTATGGGTACCTGCGAACTAGGTCCAGTTATGGTAATCTATCCCGAAGGTATTTTTTATCAAAAAGTTAGACCGGAGGATGCAGAAGAGATTGTTCGGGAACACTTGTTGAAAGGTAGGGTAGTAAAGCGACTTTTCTATAAGAGACCAAGGACCGAAGAGATGGTGGAGATGTTTAATGATATCGACTTCTTCAAACTTCAAAGAAAAATAGCTCTCCGGAATTGTGGAGTAATTAATCCTCTGGAAATTGGAGAATATATTGCTGCTGATGGTTACCTGGCGTTAGGGAAAGTCTTAAGCGAGATGACTCCTCAAGAGGTAATAGAAGAAGTTAAAAAATCGGGACTTAGGGGCCGGGGAGGAGCAGGTTTCCCGACCGGATTAAAGTGGCAGTTTACGGCAGCTTCTGCCGGGAAACCAAAATATGTATGCTGCAATGCTGATGAAGGCGATCCGGGTGCTTTTATGGATAGAAGTATATTAGAGGGAGATCCTCACAGCGTAATGGAAGCTATGATGATCTGTGGCTACGCCATCGGGGCTAACCAGGGATATATCTATGTACGGGCTGAATATCCCTTAGCGGTAGAGAGATTGTCTATTGCCATTCAGCAAGCAAGAGAAAATGGTCTTTTAGGTAAAAATATTTTAGGTTTTGATTTTGACTTCGATATAGAAATAAGGATGGGGGCAGGGGCTTTTGTTTGCGGAGAAGAGACTGCCTTAATACGTTCTATAGAAGGAGAGAGGGGAGAGCCTCGACCTAAACCCCCTTATCCCGCGCAAAAGGGGTTATTTGGTTGTCCTACAGTATTAAATAATGTAGAGACCTTTGCTAATATTCCCTATATAATTTTAAAAGGTGCAGAAGATTTTGCCTCAGTGGGTACCGAAAAAAGTAAAGGGACTAAAGTGTTTGCCTTAGCTGGGGATATAAATAATACTGGACTTATTGAAATCCCTATTGGCATGCCTTTAGGGACGATTATCTATGATATTGGAGGAGGAATTCCTAATCACAAAAAATTAAAAGCAGTTCAGATTGGCGGCCCTTCGGGAGGTTGTATACCTGCCGAATACTTAAATGTGAAAGTTGATTATGAATCGTTACAGGAACTGGGAGCCATTATGGGTTCCGGTGGTTTAATTGTAACCGATGAAGACACCTGTATGGTCGATTTAGCTCGCTATTTTATGGAATTTATTCAAGAAGAATCATGTGGTAAATGCACTCCTTGTCGTCAAGGAACAAGAATAATGTTAAATATTCTGGAACGCATCTGTGAGGGGAAAGGCAGGATGGAAGATCTAGAAATTCTAGAAGAATTATCTGGCCAGATAAAACAAACTGCCCTATGTGGTTTAGGACAAACTGCTCCCAATCCAGTTCTGGCTACTTTAAGGTATTTTAGAGAAGAGTATATCGAGCATATTCGAGATAAAAAGTGCCGGGCGGGAGTATGTGCCGAGCTGGTCTATGCCCCTTGTTCCAATACCTGTCCTGCCTCAGTTAACGTACCTGCTTATCTTGCTTATACTAAGGAAGGTGAGATTAAAAAAGCTTTGACAATACATTTGAAAGATAATCCCTTTCCAGCGGTTTGTGGAAGGGTATGTCCTCATCCTTGCGAGGCTAAATGTCGCAGACAAGATATTGATTCACCGGTAAATATCCGCTCNNGTAGCGGTAATTGGAGCCGGTCCATCAGGATTATCTAACGCCTACTTTTTAACTATGCTGGGGTACGAGGTTACGGTCTTTGAAGCTGAGGCTAAGCCGGGAGGTATGCTTACTTATGCCATCCCTTCCTATAGACTTCCCAAAGATATTGTGGAAAAGGAAATTCAAGCCTTAGATGAGTACGGAATAAAAATTATAACTAATACTAAAATTGGTCAGAAGATAACCCTGGATGAGCTCCGCCAACAAGGTTTCCAAGCCTTTTATATTGCCATAGGTACAGGTGCTTCGATTATGCCTGTTATTGAGGGACTAGAGGAAAATGATAGGGTAATAGGTGGATTAGATTTTCTCTATAAAATTAATAATAACCAGGAAATAACAATAGGGGAAGAAGTAATGGTCATTGGTGGAGGGAATACAGCCATAGATGCTGCTAGAACGGCAAAGCGAAGGGGGGCAGGAGAGGTGACTATAGTATATCGCCGAACCAGGGAAGAAATGCCAGCAGAGAGAGAAGAAATTGAGGAGGCAGAAAAAGAAGGAATAAAAATACAATTTCTACAGAATATAAAAGCTGCTAAACTGAATGACCGCTATAAGCTGGTAGTGGAGCTAGTAAATATGAGACTTGGTGAGTTTGATAAATCAGGTCGACGTAGACCTGTGGAAATAGAAACTTCTTCCTTTACTAAAGAAATTGACCTTTTAATCTTAGCTATTGGACAGAAGCCAGTTTTAGATGGTTTATTTGATAAAGAGCCGGTTGAAGTCAATAGAGACGGGACTATCTATTGTTGCTCTCCTAAAGGGGAGACCGCAGTGAAAGATATATTTGCTGGCGGCGATGTGGTAACCGGTCCTTCTACCGTGGTAGAGGCGATTGGACAGGCTCAGAAGGCGGCAGAAGCCATAGATCAATATTTGTCTGGTGGCCAAGAGGAGTATCCTTGGAAGGTAATGGATCCTATTGAAGTGGCTTTTGACCCAGAAGAAGAACCAGTCAGTTACCCTCGGGCGGAGAAGGTATTACTACCTCTAAGAGAAAGAGGTATAAATACTGAAGTCGAAAAGACCTGGGATAGAACCACCGCCTGTAAAGAAGCAACAAGGTGTTTACGCTGTGAATATAAGAAAGAGGAGAAAGAAGAGGAAGAGAAATTATGACGGTAAAAGAAATTGTTAAGAGGTACGGAAACAAGCGAGAGAATTTGTTACAGATTCTCCATGACTTGCAAAATCAAAGTCCACAGAAATATTTAAATAAAAAAGATCTAGAGATATTGAGTGAAGAAATGAAAATACCCTTATCTGATATTGTGGGAACCGCCTCTTTTTATAGCATGTTTAGTTTTACTCCGCGAGGTAAATACCTGATTAGAATTTGTGAAAGCCCCCCCTGTCACTTATTAGGGGCACCAGCTATTTTTAAAGTCATAGAAAGTAAATTAGGTATTAAAGAAGGAGAAACAACCCCAGATGGACTTTTTACTTTAGAAGGGACTAGTTGTTTGGGAATTTGTGGAGTAGCTCCGGCGATGATGATCAATGAAGAGGCTTATGGAAATTTAACTGAAGAAAAGATTAGCCAGATACTGGATCAAATTCGAGAAAAGGAGAGTAAGAGATAATGATGGTTAAAAAAAACATTGCTCAGATATTAGTGGGTATTGATAGTAATACTGTCCTTTCTGGCGCAAGGAAGGTTAAGACCAAATTGATTACCGAAATAAGTAAGCAAGGTCTTTCCGACCAAATTGCAGTGATCGAAACCGGAAGTATTGGTCCGGTTAATAAAGGGGTAGTCATAGGAATTTATCCTACCGGAGAAATATATGGAAATATGAGTGAGGAAGATGTTGCTGAATTTGTTCAGGAAAGGCTGGTTAAAGGTAGGCCCTATAAAAAGCGGTTACTGCCTGAGAGACTGCCTCTTGAGGTAGACCTTAGTACTTATGATCCGCGGAGAACTCAGTATGTGGGGCGAATTGTGCTGGATAATTGTGGACGAATTAATCCTGAAGATATTGAAGAATATATTGGAGTAGGGGGATACGAAGCTTTAGGAATAGCCTTGAAAGAGAAAACTCCTCAGGAAATCATTAGCCTGGTTCGAGATTCTGGACTTAGAGGAAGAGGAGGGGCGGGATTTCCTACGGGTCTTAAATGGTCTTTTGCTGCTCGGGAGAAGGAAACACCAAAATATGTAATCTGTAATGCTGACGAAGGGGAGCCAGGTACTTTTAAGGACCGTCTCATTATGGAAGGTGATCCCCATAAAATCTTAGAAGGCATGGCTATTTGTGGTTATGCCATCGGGGCTAATACCGGTTATATTTATATTCGTGGAGAGTATCAACTTTCTATCCAGAGATTAAAAAAAGCCATAGAAGATGCAGAAAAATTAGGGCTTTTAGGACAAAATATATTTGGAACCGATTTTAATTTTGAGGTAAAAATTAAAATCGGGGCAGGTTCGTATGTTTGTGGAGAGGAGACTGCTCTTTTAAATTCTATGGAAGGATTTAGAGGTGAACCAAGGCTTAAACCACCATATCCTGCTGAGTCGGGGTTCTTGTCTAAACCGACCAACGTAAATAATGTAGAGACTCTGGCTAATGTTGCCCCTATTATTTTAAAGGGGGCAGAGTGGTTCAGAAAGTTTGGTACGGAGGATTCCCCCGGGACTAAGGTCTATACTATCTTGGGGCAGATAAACCGTCCTGGTTTAATAGAAGTTCCTATGGGGATAACCTTAAGAGAAATCATTTATGATTATGCCGGGGGTATTTCTACTGGGGAATTTAAAATGGTTCAACTAGGGGGGACCGCCGGCGATATTCTCTCTGCCGAACTTTTAGATCTACCGCTCGATTATAAATCCCTCCAAGAGGTAGGGCATAATCTTGGCTCAGGAGCAATATTAATTATGAATGAATCAGTCTCGGTAGTAGATCTATTAAAATGCGGTATGAAATTTTTTGTTCATGAGTCTTGTGGTCGATGTTCAGTATGTAGAATTGGGACGAGGCAAATGTATGAATCTTTTCAGCGCTTAGAAAAGAAGATAGCTTATCCCGATGAGCTTGAGAATATAGAGGAATTAGCTAAAGGGTTAAAATTAACCGCTTTTTGTCCCCTCGGTCAATCGGTAGCTACCCCGGTCCTTTCTGCTTTAAAATATTTTAAAGCAGAATTATCCGAAGGCATAAAGCCCCATAAAATATATAAGCCAGCGGTTAGAAACCAAAGTAGGGCAGAGATAATTTACTCTTAAGCTTAGAGATTGGAATAAAATATAAACCTGATAAATAAAAGGAGATAGATCGTGATTAATATTACCATAAATGATAGAAAGATTGAAGTGCCAGAAGGTACTACCATTTTAAATGCTGCTAAAAAGGTAGGAATAAATATACCTACTTTATGTTACCTGGAAGGTCTCCAAGAGCCAGGGTCGTGTAGAATGTGCGTGGTAGAGGTCGAAAAGGCTGCTACGCTTCAGCCCTCTTGTGTTACGGTAGTTTCGGAAGGCATGAAAATTTACACTAATACTAAGAGAGTCCGGGAAGCCCGGAAGATTATCCTGGAGTTACTTTTAAGTGATCACCCCTGGGAATGCAATACTTGTGACCGTAATCAAGACTGTGAACTACAAAAATTAGCTGAAGAACACGGCATCAAAGAAGTCAGATTCCAATCGGTAAAAGAAAGACTACCTTTAGATGAAAGTACCCCTGGCATTGTAAGAGATCCCAACAAATGTATTTTGTGCCGCAGATGTGTTACCGTCTGTCAAGAAGTACAGGAGGTTACTACTTTAGCACCAAGGGCTCGTGGTTTTAATACTATTATTGCTCCGGGAGCCGGGGATTTATTAAGTGAAGCAGTCTGCGTCCAGTGTGGGCAGTGTTCAGCAGTTTGTCCGGTAGGGGCAATTAGTGAAAAAAACGATATTGATAAAGTATGGGAAGCTCTTGATAATCCCGATAAGTTAGTAGTAGTTCAAACTGCTCCCGCCATAAGAGCAGCTTTAGGAGAATGCTTTGGTTTAGAACCAGGCACCCTGGTTAAGGGGAGAATGACTGCTGCCCTTAGAATACTGGGATTTGACCGGGTATTTGACACCAACTTTGCCGCCGATTTAACTATTCTGGAAGAAGGCACAGAATTACTCGCCCGGCTTAAAAAAGTGCTGGTGGAAAAAGATAAAAAAGTAGCCTTACCTATGTTTACTTCCTGTTCCCCGGGTTGGATAAATTATATGGAATATTTCTATCCCGAATTAATTCCTAATGTTTCTACTTGTAAATCTCCTCAACAAATGTTTGGAGCAATAGCGAAAACTTATTATGCTGATAAAATTGGAAAGAAAAAGGAAGACTTAGTAGTGGTATCGGTAATGCCCTGTACGGCGAAAAAATTCGAATGCGAACGTGAAGAGATGAAAAGTAGTGGCGTTAAAGATGTGGATTATGTATTAACTACTAGAGAATTAGGTAAGATGATTAAACAAGCCGGTATAGATTTTGTAAATCTCCCTGATGAAGAGATGGATGCTCCCTTAGGCATATCGACAGGTGCTGCTGATATATTTGCTAATACTGGAGGGGTAATGGAAGCGGCCTTAAGAACAGTATATGAAATAGTTACAGGGAGAGAGCTACCTTTTAATGGATTACATGTTACTCCTATTCAGGGATTGGCGGGGGTGAAAGAAGCCTCGTTAAAGATTGAAGGAACCAAGGAAGAATGGAGATTTTTGGAGGGAGTAGTCTTAAATGTAGCGGTTGCCCATGGATTGGGGAATGCTAAGAAAATGATCGAAGAGCTAAAAAGCGGGAAAAAACAGTACCATTTTGTCGAGATTATGGCTTGCCCCGGAGGTTGTATTGGCGGTGGCGGGCAACCAAGATTGACTACTGATGAAGTAAGGAAGGCCAGAATTCAAGCTGTCTATAAAGAGGATGAAGGGAGAGAGTACAGAAAGTCGCATGAGAATCCTGCTTTAAAAGTCCTTTATGAAGAATTTTTGGGAGAGCCTTTGGGAGAAAGATCGCACCATTTGCTGCATACTAAATATTTTAATAAAAAAGATGGGACAATTTAAGGTCTGTTTTAAAAGTTAAGAAAGGAAAAAATATTATTGGTGGACTAGTACTCCGTTAACTAAGGTAGGATAGTTNNCACGCCCTGATAAATCAGGGCTCGCAATGACATTTTTGTTAACCCGAAAGGCAGAATACCACGGGCTTACCCCTGGGTATCTGCTTTGTAATTGCGAGGGAGTAAAGCGACCGAAGCAATCTCCAGAAATATAACCTATTTCATTTAACTGGGCACTAACTGTGAAATTTAAGGAATTAAAAAGGAGAATATTATTAATGGAGAACAGTAAAATTAGGTTTATCGCCTATACGGGTATACTATTAGCCGTAGCTTTGGTAGTCCAGATGGGGGGATTCCCTCAGCCCATAACTGGTCCCTTAGTTAATGCGGTACTTTATTTATCTGCTTTATTGGTAGGAAGCTGGAGTGGAGTTATTATCGGTATTTTTACTCCCCTTATTGCTTTTATGAGAGGTATTTTACCTGCACCTTTAGCTCCGATGATACCTTTTATCGCGATAGGGAACGGAGTTTTAGTTTTAGTCTTTTTTATATTGATGGAGAAGAATAAAATAATAGGGATAGTGGTTGCTTCGGTAGTAAAATATTTAATTCTTTCTATAGCAGTAAGATACGTAGTGAGCGTTCCCGGTAAAGTAGCTCAAATGATGGGGTTACCTCAATTATATACCGCTTTAATAGGCGGGGGGATTGCTCTGTTAGCTTATCAAACTTTACAGGTTATTAGGCCGCGTTTAAAGAAAGAGGGAAAATAACCTAAAGTTTATTTAACTAATCAGTTAGTGGGTTTGGTCAAAGAAGTAATTTTTTTCCAAAATACGAAAGGGGGAAAACTATCTTGGCTTTAGTGCATATAACTATAGATAACCAAAAATTGGAAATTGAAGAGGGAACTACCATTCTGGAGGCTGCTCAAAAAGCAGGTATAAAAATTCCTACGCTATGTGCCATGCCAGAATTAGGCTTTAAGCCAGGTTCATGTCGAGTATGTATGGTGGAAGTGGAAGGCTTACCCAATTTAGCTGCTTCCTGTGTGTATCCAGTTAGAGAGGGTATAGTAATTCATACCCATAGTGAAAGAACCCGTCAGGCAAGGAAAGTGGTGTTGGAACTATTATTAACTGATCATCCTTTAGATTGTATGACTTGTGAAAAGAATGGCGATTGTACCTTACAGGATTTAGCCTATGAGTTAGGGGTCAAGGAATCGAGATTTGGTAGAGGTGAAAAAAAATTACCTTTGGACGAAAGCAATCCCTTTATAGTAAGGGATCTAAGTAAATGTGTCTTATGTGGTCGATGTGTAGAGATGTGTAACGAAATCCAGCAGACCTATGCCCTTAACGTGGGTTATAGAGGTTCGAAAACAAAAATTATTGCCGATGGAGACAGTGATTTAAGATATTCTGAATGCGTCTCTTGCGGGCAGTGTATAGCGGTTTGCCCGGTAGGTGCTTTAATAGATAAAAATGCCCAAGGGAAAGGAAGAACCTGGGAATTTAGTAGAGTCAAGACCACCTGTAATTATTGTGGATGTGGATGTAATTTTGATTTTAATGTGAAAGAGGGAAAAGTAGTTAAAGTTACTTCTAATCCCCAAAGCGTGGTTAATGGGATTAATCTCTGTGTTAAAGGACGTTTTGGTTACGATTATATTCATCGCGAGGATCGATTAGCCACCCCATTAATCAAGAAAAAGGGTAAATTTGAGGAAGCCAGCTGGGAAGAAGCTTACCAATTAATAAGCGATAAATTTACTCAAATTAAGAGAGAAAGCGGCAGTGACAGCTTAGCTGTTTTATCTTCCGCTAAGTGTACTAACGAAGAAAATTATCTTTTAATGAAGTTTAGTCGAGCAATATTAGGGACTAATAACGTAGACCATTGCGCCCGTTTGTGCCATTCGTCAACAGTAGCAGGCCTTGCTCAAGCCTTTGGTAGTGGAGCCATGACCAATTCCATAAAAGAGATTGCTGAGGCCTCCGCAATTTACTTAACCGGCTCAAATACCACAGAGAATCACCCCATAATTGCCTTAGAAATCAAAAAAGCAGTTACTAAAAAAGGAGCAAAATTGATCGTGGCTGATCCTCGAGAGATTGAACTGGTTAAATATGCCACCTTATGGTTAAGACAACGACCGGGGACTGATGTGGCCCTGTTTAATGGATTAATGAATGTGATTATCACTGAGGGGCTAGAGGATAAAGAATTTATTGCTCAAAGAACAGAAGGGTATGAAGAATTTAAGAATACCGTTCTTCGCTATACTCCAGAAGTGGTAGAAAAAATAACTGGTGTACCAGCTGAAGATATCAAAAAGGCGGCCCGGATTTATGCTACTGCTCCTACTACCTCGCTTATTTATTCGATGGGAATTACTCAACATACTACGGGCACGGATAATGTATTATGTACGGCCAATATTGCTATGCTTACGGGTAATGTAGGCAAAGAAAATACTGGGGTTAATCCTTTACGGGGGCAAAGTAATGTTCAGGGAGCTTGTGATTTAGGGGCCTTGCCTAATTTTTATTCCGGTTATCAAAAAGTTACCGATACCTCAGTTAAAGATAAATTTTCTAAAGCCTGGGGAGTAGATTTATCCGATCAAGAAGGTCTGACCGTAGTAGAGATTTTAAACGCTGCTTACGAGGGGAAGATTAGAGGTCTCTTTATTATGGCAGAAAACCCGGCTATGTCGGACCCTGATTTAAACCATGCTCGAGAGGCTTTAAAGAGAACAGAGTTTTTGGTAGTTTCCGATATCTTTATGAGCGAGACTGCCGAATTAGCCGACGTAGTCTTACCCGGTGTCACGGTGGCGGAAAAAGATGGGACTATTACCAATACGGAGAGAAGAGTACAAAGGGTGAGAAAAACTATTGAACCGCTAGCTGATTCTAAACCAGAGTGGCAAATTATCTGCGAATTAGCTCAAAAGATGGGTTACAAGATGAATTATAATCATCCAGGAGAGATAATGGAAGAGATTGCCCAGCTTACTCCCATTTATGGAGGGATACATTATAATCGATTGGATGATGGAGGATTACAATGGCCTTGCCCTGATGCTCATCATCCGGGGACTAAATATTTACATAAAGATAAATTCAGTCGAGGAAAAGGGAAGTTCTTTGCGGTAGAATATAAAGAGGCAGCTGAATTACCTGATGAAGAATACCCCTTTATCTTTACTACCGGCCGAGTATTATATCATTTTCATACCGGGACTATAACCCGAAGGTCTAAGGGGTTAAACGAAATCTATCCGGAACCATTAGTAGAAATTAATCCCCAAGATGCCGAGGAACTGAAAGTTAAAGAAGGAGAATTGGTGGAAGTAGCTTCCCGTCGGGGGAAAATCAGGGCTAAGGTGCAAGTTACAGAAAAATCAGGGAAGGGAGTTGTATTTATGAGTTTCCACTTCCGGGAAGCAGCAGCTAATTTACTAACCAATGCTGCCCTTGACCCTGTATCCAAGATTCCGGAGTATAAAGTTTGTGCGGTTAAGGTACAAAAAATAGCTTAAAACCATAAAGAGATTAAGAAAGGAGAAAAAATGAATTCTAAAGAAGTTCAAGAGGTAAGAAATATAGAGCCAAATTTTTTGGCACCAGCAGGGGTAGCGCAGGCGGTAATTGGAGTAGGTAAAAGCAAAACTAGTTTATCAGTGGGGCAGATGATTATCTTAGGAATTCTTGCTGGTGCATTTATTGGTTTTGGTTCAGAACTAGCTACGATGGTCAGTTTTGATATGGAACAGTTTTTTGGAGTTGGTTTTACTAAATTTATCTTTGGCAGTGTATTTTCGGTAGGCCTTATTTTAGTGGTAATTGCTGGGGCAGAACTTTTTACTGGAAATAATTTAATTATGGTGAGTGTACTAACCGGCGACGTAAAATTAAGCAAGATGTTGAATAATTGGTTTTGGGTATATTTGGCTAACTTTATAGGGTCACTATTATTAGTATGGATTATGTATGCTACTAGACTTTGGGAAACTGGTAACTGGGGGGTGGGAGCAAAGGCTTTAGCCCTGGCTAATGGGAAGGTTAATCTTAGCTGGGGGGTGGCTTTTGCTCGAGGGATTGGTTGTAACTGGCTCGTATGTTTAGCAGTCTGGCTAGCCCTTGCTTCCAAGGATGTAGTAGGAAAGATATTGGGCATCTATTTTCCCATTATGGCTTTTGTAGTTAGTGGGTTTGAGCATAGTGTAGCCAATATGTACTTTGTCCCTATGGGATTATTATTAAAAAATAATGCCGAAGTAGTAGCAGCTGCTGGGCTTACCGATAAATTAGCTAATCTTACTTGGGGAGGATTTATAGTAAATAATTTAATCCCGGTTACTTTAGGTAATATCATAGGAGGAGCCTTATTGGTGTCCACTTTATACTGGGCAGTTTATCTGAAAGGCAAAAAATAAAAGGTAATTTTTAATCCTAGAAATAGGTTAAGCGGAGGAATTATCAAAATTTTTCCTTTCATTTTCTCCACTAATTAAATAAAATAATTTGGCAGAAAATAATTTAGAGATGATAGTAGAAGAAAATAAAGAGATGCCCCCTTTGACTGCTATTATTTTAGCCGGAGGAAGAAGTAATAGAATGGGCGCTGGCAAAGATAAGGCAAAACTTAATTTAGGCGGGAAGTGCCTTATCGACATAGTTATTTCCCGACTCCAGCCCTTAGTAGGAGATAACCTTATTATCGTAGGACCTCCAGAAAAATATCCTGCTTATAAGCAGGTAGTTCCTGACCTTTTCTCCAAGGGGAGCCCTTTGGTAGGAATATATTCTGGTTTAAAGGCATCTTTCTCTCTCTATAATATAGTAGTGGGTTGTGATATGCCCTTTTTAGAAGTAAAATTACTTCAGTATATGATAGAAAATATTAACTCTAATGACTTAGTTATCCCTCGTTATGGTGCTGGTTATCTAGAGCCACTATGTGCTATCTATGGGAAAAGATGTTTAGAGATTATGGAAAGAAATTTGGTGAAAAATATTTTTTCGGTGAGAGCAATTTTCCCTTATTTAAAGGTTAGATTTATTGAGGAAGAAGAGATTAAAAAATACGACCCTGGGCTTTACTCTTTTTTTAATATCAATTATAAGCAGGATATGATAAGAGCAGAAAAAATAATGGACAGTCGAAGAGAATCAAGCGAATGAAAAAAGATCTACCCTATCAGAAAGTTAATATATTTCGCTGGGAAAATAATCAAAAAAAGGAGCTTTCTGATTTAGTGATAAGAGAATCAAGACTCAAGCTTATCTTGAATAATAAAAAATTGATCTCTTTACTATACAATGGGGAAGATGCCGATTATTTGGGGATAGGTTTCCTCTATTCCTCTGGTTTTTTAAAGGAAAAAGAGGATATTTATTCTGTAGTAGTAAATGAAGAGGAAGAAGCAATTGAGATAAAAGCTAAAAATATGGAAAATATTCCCCCCCTTAGCGAAGGTTTTACGCCCCCTAATTTAGTTCCTCAAATAATTGGTCGAGGAACGTTCCCAGTGGAGTATAAAATTATATTTAAATTAATGAATGATTTACAAGAAAAAGCGGAATTATTCCAACTTACTGGAGGGACCCATAGTTGTGCTTTAGCGGATATGGCGGGTTCCATAATATTATTTACCGAAGACATTAGTCGTTATAATACGGTGGATAAAATTTTAGGAGAGGCTTTTATTAAGCAGATATCCTTGGAAGATAAAATAATTTTAACCTCTTGTCGGATAACTTCGGGAATTTTTACTAAAATCGCGGTCGGCAAAGTACCGATTATTGTTTCTCGAGCAGCTCCTACTGATAAAACTGTACAATTAGCCCAAAAAACGGGAATAACTTTAATGGGTTTTGTCCGTGGGGAGAGGATGAATATCTATTCTTACCCTGAGCGGATAAAGTTTTGATTTTTAATAAAAAAGGGGCGCATAATAGCTTTAATAAATTATGGCTAAAGAAGAGATAATTATGGCTATCGATCCAGGTACTAAAAAATGTGGATACGCCGTAGTAGATTCTAATTTGGATGTTTTGCAGAGAGAGATTATTGCTACCGAGAAAATTATAGAGAGCGTTAGGGAGAGTTTTAAGATCTATAAGATAGGAAAAATTATTTTAGGGAACGGGACTAATTGCTCCCAGATTGAAGAGGAATTGAAAAAAAATTTTCCTCAATTAGAAATTATCTTGATTGAGGAAAGCTTTAGTACCTTAGAGGCCAGGAAAAAATATTTTGAAGTGTATCCTCCCCGAGGTATTTTTAAACTAATTCCTTTGTCCTTAAGAGTCCCGCCTGGTCAGTATGATGACTTTGTAGCGGTAATTTTAGCGGAAAAATACTTTAAAATAAGTCATTAGCATCATTTAGTTAACCGGTCGCCTAGTTTTCCAGTTATCCAGTTAAATTATCGATATAAATAGTCCTTAGACAAGTTTTCAGTTCTTTGTTTTCAGTAAGCAAGAGGCGTATGGTTATACGTATGTCGTACTAATGACTGGTTAACTAATCCTTAACCAGTGAATGGGTTAACTGTATACATGCGCGATAGGCAATATGAATAAATAAATGGGGGGAATAAAATTGACCAAAATAAAAGTTTTTACCAATATTTTACAAGCTAATGATAATATTGCTCAAAAAAATAGAGAGATCTTTGATAAAAATAAAGTCTATACTATTAATCTAATGAGTTCTCCTGGTTCTGGTAAGACCAGCCTTTTAGAAAGGACTATTGATTTAATCAAAAATGAATTGAGAATTGCCGTAATCGAGGGTGATCTTCAAACTACTAATGATGCGGAGAGAATAGAAAAATACGGCATTCCCGTAGTACAAATCAACACGGAGGGGGCTTGTCATCTGGATGCCAATATGGTAAATAGTGTATTAGAATCCTTTAATTTTAAAGCTATAGATCTTTTGGTGATAGAAAATGTAGGGAATCTGGTCTGTCCAGCCAGTTTTGATTTAGGAGAAGATGATAAAGTAGTAATGGTGAGTACCCCAGAAGGGGATGACAAAGCTATTAAATATCCGGTTATGTTTTACCGGGCAGGGGTCCTATTGATCAATAAAATTGATTTATTACCTTATACCAATTTTGATAGGTCCAAAATAAAGAAAGATGCGCTGAATATAAACCCCGGAATAAAGATCTGGGAAATTTCCTGTCGCACCGGAGAAGGGTTAGAGGCCTGGGTCGATTGGCTGAGAGAACAGGTAGAGAAAAAGTTAGCTGGTTAGCGGTTACCTAGTTTGCCAGTTAAATTATCCTCCAGTTAACAATGTTCCGTTAACTAAATACTAATCACTAACGACTATTGACCAATTACAACTGGCTAACTGGTGAACTGGCTAACTGGTGAACTGGCTTTTGGTTTTAGGTTACAAATTTTAGGAAGTAATCTTTAGTAATGAAGATTAGAGAAAATATCATTATCAAGGGTATCGTCCAAGGAGTTGGATTCCGGCCCTTTATTCATAAATTAATAAAAAACTATAATCTGTCTGGTTGGGTTCTTAATTCCTCTCAAGGGGTAGAAATAGAAGTGGAAGGGGAAGAGGAAGAATTAAATAATTTTATGGACAATATTAAACAAAAATTCCCCCCTTTGGCCCGAATTGAGGAAATAGAAGTGAAGAAACTTCCCTTGGTGGGTTATCAAGAATTTTTTATTAAATCGAGCAAGACAGAAGAAGAGAACAGTTCGATATTATTAGTGTCCCCCGATATAAGTATCTGTCCAGATTGCTTACAAGAATTATTTGACCCTCAAAATAGGCGTTTCCGTTATCCTTTTATAAACTGCACTAATTGTGGTCCTCGTTTTACTATTATTCAGGATCTTCCTTATGATCGGGGAAAGACTACGATGAAGGCCTTTAAGATGTGTCCGCAGTGTCAGGCAGAGTACACTAATTTGGAAGATAGAAGATACCATGCTCAACCTAACGCTTGCGCTCGCTGTGGTCCACAGGTATTTATCTATAATAAAAATGGAGAAGAAATAAAAAAGGTCGATCCTTTAGAGGAGGCAGTCAAGCTCTTAAAAGAAGGGAAAATTGGGGCTATAAAGGGGTTAGGTGGCTTCCATTTGGCCGTTGACGCGACCAATAACCAGGCAGTTTTGAAGTTACGGAATTTAAAGAGAAGAGAGGTCAAGCCTTTTGCCTTGATGTCGGCTAGTTTAGAAGATATTGAACAATATGCCAAGGTGCAAAGAGAGGAAAAAGAATTATTAGAGGGACGGGCTCGGCCTATAGTCCTGCTGAAGAAGAAGAATAATAATTTACTCTCCCCCTGGGTAGCCCCCTACAATGATTGCTGGGGGGTAATGTTACCTTATACTCCCCTCCATTATCTTTTATTAAAGGATAATTTTTTAGCCTTAGTGATGACCAGTGGGAACTTTAGTGAGGAGCCCATCATTACGGACAATCAAGAGGCTTTAGAAAAATTAGCTGAGGTAGCTGATTTTTTTCTTTTACATAACCGAGAAATATTTAATCGTTGTGATGATTCAGTAATAAAGGTTATAAATCATCGGCAGGTTTTTTTCCGCAGATCACGGGGATATGTTCCTGACTCCGTGATCCTTGATTTTAAATTGAAAAAAGAAGTCTTAGCGGTAGGGGGGGAATTAAATAATACTATCTGTTTATCGAAAGAAAAATACCTCTTCCCTAGCCAATATCTGGGAGATTTAAAAAATGTGGAGACTTTGAACTTTTTTAAGGAAGCGATAGAAAGACTGGAAAAGATTTTTCGGATTAATCCCCAGATTATTGCCTGTGATTTGCACCCTGATTATCTTTCTACTCAATATGCCGAAGAAATAGGGTCTAAAAGAGGAATAAAAGTGGTCAAGGTCCAGCACCATTATGCCCATATAGCCAGTTGCCTAGCAGAAAATAATCTTAAGGAGAAGGTGATTGGAGTAGCTTATGATGGTACTGGCTATGGAACAGATGGGAATAGCTGGGGGGGAGAATTTTTGTGTTGCGATTTGAAGGAATATTCTCGCCAAGGCCATTTGAAATATTTTCCTTTGCCGGGAGGGGATAAAGCCGTTTCCGAACCCTGGAGGATGGCCTATAGTTATCTGTATTCTATTTATGGTAAAGAGGCAAGAGAGCTTAAAATAGATTTTATCCGAAGACAGAATTATAATAAGTTACTCATCCTAGAAAAGATGATCGATCAAAAGGTGAATTCACCTCTTACTTCCAGTTGTGGACGTCTTTTTGATGCCGTGTCTGCCTTACTCGGGGTAAGAGAGGAAGTAAGTTACGAAGGGGAGGCGGCGATAGAAATGGAAGCTCTTTGTGTTTCCGGTATCGAAGAAAGTTATCGCTGGGATATTGATAAAGAAGGCAAAGAGTTTATCCTCCATCCTGAAAATATTTTTAAAGAAATAATTAGCGACCTTAGAAAGGGCGTAAGCAAAGAGATAATCGCTACCAAATTTCATAATACTGTGGCTGATTTTACCGTGGATTTGTGTATTAGAATAAGAGAGGAAACCAATCTTAACCGAGTGGCTCTAAGTGGAGGAGTATTTCAGAACCGCTACTTAACTGAGAGAATTATTTTCTTCTTAGAGGAAGAAGGTTTCCAAGTATATATTCAACGGAAAGTCCCTCCTAACGATGGAGGGATATCTTTGGGACAGGCAGTAATAGCCGGAAGCAAATAGTTAGCTGGTTACTTGGTTAGTTAGTTAATGAATTAAGATCAAACCGGTTAACCAACTAACGGTTGTATGACAAATAACCAGCTAACCAAAAAGAGGAGGCAAACGAATGTGTTTGGCTATACCTGGGAAGGTAAAAAAAATATCTAATGATCATACCGCCGAAATAGAGATTGGGGGAATTGTTAAAAAGGCAAATTTAGATCTAATTCCGCAGGTTGCGGTGGGAGATTATGTACTTTTACATGCTGGTTTCGCGATCGAAGTTATTGACCAAGAGGAAGCTTTAGAAATATTACGTGCCTGGGAGGGCAAGTAGATTGAGATATATTGAGGAATACAGGAATAAAGAGATAGCCAGAAAGATTCTTGAGCAAATTAAGTGTATTTCTCAAAAAGAAATTAATTTGATGGAAGTTTGTGGGACTCATACCGTAGCTATATTTAGAAACGGTATTAAGGAAATATTGCCCCCCCATATTAATCTTATCTCTGGCCCAGGTTGTCCGGTTTGTGTTACTCCTCTTCGTTATATTGATGAAATTATTGCTTTATCTCGAGAGGATAATTTTATTATAACTACCTTTGGGGATATGATGAAAGTACCGGGCTCTACTTCTACTTTAGAGAGGGAAAAAGCCCGAGGTGCTGAAGTAAGGATAGTGTATTCCACTTTAGATGCCTTAAAAATTGCCTCAGACAATCCTTCTAAAAAGGTCGTCTTTATGGGAGTAGGCTTTGAAACCACCTCTCCCACGATAGCCTGGGCTATTTTAAAGGCAGAAGAGGAAAAAATCAAGAATTTTTTGGTTTTAAGTGCGGCTAAGATTATGCCGCCGGCGATGAAACAAATCTTAGAAAGTGAAGAGGTGCATATCGATGGCTTTATTTGTCCTGGTCACGTGAGTGCCATTATTGGAAGTTATCCTTATAATTTTATACCTTCTCAATATGGGATCCCTTGCGTGATCAGTGGCTTTGAACCGTTGGATATTTTGCAAAGCATTTTTAGGTTAGTGAAACAGATAGAAAAAAAAGAGGCGAAAGTGGAAATTCAATATAAGCGGGTAGTTAAACCAGAGGGGAACAGAATAGCTTTAGAGAAGATAAATAAAGTATTTACCCTCGTGGATGCTGAATGGAGGGGAATAGGTAAAATTCCTCTGAGTGGTCTAGAAATAAGAGAAGAATATGCCTCCTTTAATGCTCGAAAACTTAATGTCCCCGTGGAAGAAACCAGAGAAATTGAGGGCTGCCGTTGTGGAGAGGTTTTAAGAGGAGTGATAACTCCTCCCGAATGCCGTCTTTTTAAAAACATTTGTACTCCCGAAAACCCGCAGGGTGCTTGCATGGTTTCTAGTGAAGGCACCTGTGCAGCGTATTATCAATATGGAAGGAAAAGATAATGAAAGAAGATGAAATATTACTGAGTCACGGGAGCGGAGGAAAATTATCTTATAGTTTAATCAAAGAGTTATTTTTATCCCATTTTGATAATCCTTACTTAGAAAGACTTGATGATGGAGCAGTATTAGATATTGAGGGGGTAAGGCTGGCTTATACTACCGATTCTTATACTGTAGATCCTTTGTTTTTTAAAGGAGGAAATATTGGAAAGCTAGCAGTCTACGGCACGGTTAATGATTTAGCGATGTGCGGAGCAAAACCATTATACTTAAGCTGTTCTTTTATTATTGAAGAGGGATTTCCTTTAAGCTCGCTTGAAAAGATTGTTTGGAGTATGAAAGAAGCTTCCTTAATTGCTCAGGTGGAGATAGTGACTGGCGATACCAAAGTGGTGAATAAAGGAGCGGCAGATAAAATATTTATTAATACCTCCGGGATTGGAGTAGTAAGAGAAGGAGTAAATATCTCAGGGAATAATGCCCAGGTAGGAGACTTAATTATGGTAAATGGACCTATAGGAAATCACGGGATTGCTATTTTGTCAGAGCGAGAAGGTTTAAAATTTGAGACCGCGATTAAAAGCGATACCACACCTCTATCCAGTTTAGTAATAGATATGCTGGAAGTCAGTAGAGATATTCATGTTTTAAGAGATCCTACTCGTGGTGGCCTGGCAACTACTCTAAAGGAAATAGCCTTATCTTCCCAGGTAGAGGTAGAGATAGAGGAAGAAAAGATCCCTATCGAAGAGGGAGTAAGGGCAGCTTGTGAAATATTGGGCTATGATCCACTATATTTAGCCAATGAGGGAAAACTGGTGGCCTTTGTCCCCCCCAAAGATGCCCTGGCGGTCTTAAGTAAAATGAAGAGCAATAAATACGGTAGAAAATCAGAGATTATAGGAAGGGTAATGAAGAGGTCGGAAGGGATAGTCTACCTCCATACGGCTATTGGCGGAAAAAGGATAATTGATATGTTAACTGGCGAACAATTGCCCCGAATATGTTAAACTAAATGGTAGTCAGTTGGTTAATTTACTGGAATAATCAGAAGGAATACGCTATAGTAAATTATATAATAGGGCACTTAACTCTCCCCGCTTATTTATATTTATAAATGATTATACGCTTAGAGCAGTGCTTCTATATCCTTAATGCCAAGCTCTTCTTTGGAAATAAAAGGTTCAGCGAATTCTGTGCCAATAAGACTTCCCCAGTAACGGTTAGCATTTAAAATCTCTTCGACCATTTGTTGATCTTCGGGGGAAGAGTCAAATTGGGATTCATAGCACCTGATGAGCTCTATCTTCATATCTATGAACTTGCTTATATCCATAAGAAAAGAGGGCTTTATATTTTGCTTGAGAGGAGAGGGGACATAATAAAATATCTTTTTTACATAAAATGGTTTCCCTTTTATCTCCATTTTAGCTAATTTTCCGTAAAACCGTGCTGCCTCGCAGATCTTGGAGGCAGCAATATGGTCAGGATGGTCATCTATCCAATAAGGAGCAAAAAGGATCTCCGGCTCAATTTTCCTGATAATTTCGGCTAACTCCTGACGAATTTCTATCCCGTCTTGTAGATAACGGTTAGAAAAATCGAGGGTAATTCTCTCTTCTATTCCTAATATCCTGCTGGCCTTAATACTTCCTCTTTTTCTCATCTCCAGATTTTCGGGGGAAAAAGGTTCTCCGCCGGTTAAATCTACTATACTAACTTGACCTCCAGCTTCGGTAAATTTTAAGATAGAACCACCCATTCCTAATTCTACATCCTCAGGGTGGGGACTAACCACTAATATATTGAGCATTTTTCACCTCTCCTTATTAATAAATTTTTAACCATAGTAACGCTTTATTTTAATAATTAACTAAATTGTACTAATTTATGTTTCTATATTTATTGCATTTTTGTTTTTGGGTAATAATTATTCATTCGCTAAGGACTAAATTATAATTTTCCTGCTACTGCTCGGCTAATAGAGTAAGAATGATCGTTTATTCTCTTAAGTATATTAATGATATCGAGGTGTATCCCGCTAGTTTTGTGAGAAAGCTCTATGCCGATATTTAATCGATTGATATGAGTCTGGCGTAGATGTATTTCTAAAGAATCGATATATTCTTTCTGGTCAATTACTTTTTGTGCCATCCTCCGATCCTGGAGAGCAAAAGCCCCGATAGCAGTGCGAAGATTATTATACACTTCTTGATGCATATTTTTTATTTCTTCTAAACCTTTATCTGAAAATACTAGACCCCGGTCTATCTTTTTTTCTAGCAGGGGGATTAAATTTTTATCTATCAAATCTCCTATATGTTCCAGATCGTTAACTATATAGAGTAATCTGAATACCTCTTTTGAAGAGTCGGTACTGAGGGTCTCAAAACTTATCTGGGTTAAATATTTAGTTACTTCTCGAGAGAGATTATCTACAATTATATCTTGGGTACTTACTTCCTCTAACCGCCTTTCGTCATTATTTACCAATATTTTAATAGCTTCCCTAACCATCTCTTCTACTGTATTAGAGATTCGCAATATCTCTTGACTGGCTAAATAGAAGGCAATTTCCGGTGTAATAAGCGCTCGCTGGTCTAAATATTTGGGTTTTTGCAGGGACTCTACCTCTTCTTTTTGGGGAATAATTTTTTCCAATAATCCTACGAATTTTTCAGTAAAGGGGAGGAAAATTAGGGCATTACCCATAACGATTAAGGTATGGGCATTAGCAATCTGTCGGGGAAGATTAAGAGAAGTTTTCTGGATTAATACAGTTATTTGTGGGGTAAGAAAGAAAAAAATAATAACCCCTCCCAATTTAAATAATAAATTAGCTAAAGTCACTCTCTTTGCACTCCTTGTCGCGCCAATACCAGCAAAAAGGACGGTAGAAGAGGAACCTAAATGGGAGCCCAGAATCAGGGGGACCGCCAGATCAAGAGAGATAAGTTCCTCCATCGCCAGGGAGATAGTTAAGCCCATAGTTGCCGTGCTACTTTGAGCTAAGCTAGTAAATAAAGCTGAAAGTAGCAGAGCCAGTAAGGGAAGTTGTTCTAAATTAGTTAGGGTTTCTCTAAAGAATGCATAATCTTTCAAGGGAGAGGCTGAATCAGATATCACCTTCATCCCCAGAAAGATAAAACCTATGCCCAGCAAAGTATCACCTATAAATCTTTGTCTCCTCTTTCTTCCTAAAAGCCTTAATCCAAAACCGATGATTATTATTAAAAAGGCAAAATCGGATATCTTAAAAGCAATTATCTGAGCAGTAAGAGTAGTCCCTAAACTAGCTCCCAGTAAGATACAGAGAGTCTGATTTAGGGTTATAATTCCTGTATTTACTAAACTTACCAATAAAATGGAAGCTGCAGTACTACTCTGCAGGGTAAAAGTAAGAATAATACCAGTTAGTAAAGCAATTAATTTATTTTTAGATAAAGTACTTAAGCTTTGTTTTAGCTTATTTCCAAAAGTATTCTTTAGACCTTCACTGGTAAGCTGCATCCCGTACAGGAAGAGGGCTAAACCACCGATTAGGCCAAGAAAAACAAAAAACATATATGGCTCTTTCTTCTTTTTTTAGCAAATGATATATTGGGCTTTTACTTTTTTAACTATTTTTAGGTTTTTTCGGATTGCCGCCCGTTTTTTCCATTATCTTACTTTAAAAAAATGAATTTGTAAATAAAGTATTGCCGGTGCTCTGGTAGGCAATGCCACCAAGATACCAAGATTAAGATAAAGGTACCAAGATAAGATGACGTATTGCCAAGAAAGTAAAAAACTTGTATGATAGGAAACAGGCGAGAGGATAAGATCTTTTAGTGGGGCAAGAAGATGGGAATGATTAAACTACGGAGGAAGGAAGTATCTTTATTAAACTTTTTAGATAGAAAGGAAGTTAGCCCTATGAAGAAAAATTCTTTAGGAAAAACCGGAATAAAGGTAAGTGAATTATGTTTTGGGGCTCTACCCTTGGGGCCTTTGCAAGCCAATATAGCGCTAGAAGAAGGAGCAAAACTAGTGCGGACTGCTTTGGAGAGGGGTATTAATTTTATCGATACGGCGGAAACTTATAAAACTTATCCTTATATTAAAAAGGCCTTAGAGGGCTATAATAATAAGAAGGAAGTGATTATTGCTACTAAGTCAAATGCCCAGACCTACTTAGAAATGGAGAAGAGCATAAAGGAGGCGTTGCAGGCTCTCGATCGAGACTATCTGGATATTTTTCATTTACATGCGGCCCGGGTTACTTCTTCCGTCTTTGAAGAAAGAGAAGGGGCTTGGCAAGGTTTAAAGGATTACCGCGCCAAGGGATTAATTCGGGCAATTGGCATTTCCACTCACGTCGTAGAAGTAGTGAGAAGGGCAGCGGAGATCAAAGATATTGATATTGTATTCCCCCTTATTAATAAATTAGGTATGGGTATTGTAGGTGGCACAGTTGAGGATATGGTTAAAGCCATTACGGAAGCGGCTAAGGCAGGGAAAGGATTATATGCAATGAAGGCCTTAGCCGGAGGACACCTTATTGATCAGTTAAAAGAATCTTTAAATTTTGTAAGAAATATTGCTGGAATTAATTCAGTAGCCGTGGGCATGGTCAAGCCAGAAGAGTTAGCCTTAAATTTAAAAATATTTAATAACGAAGAGATTCCTCCGGAATTGTCCACTAAAAAAATTAAGAGTAGCAAACGGTTAGTAATTTTATCTTTTTGTAAAGGCTGTGGTACCTGTGTTAAAACCTGCCCTAACCAGGCTCTCTCCTTAGAGAAAGGGAAAGCAGTGGTTGATCAAAAGTTGTGCCTTCGATGCGGCTACTGTAACCCGGTGTGTCCCGAATTTGCCATCAGGTTGGTTTAGCCAGTGCAAGTGAGTAGGGCTAGGGATAAAAATTAAAGGTAAGGAGTTTAAAAAATGAATAGCAAAGAAAGTTTGGGAGTTTTAAAAGATGCTATTACTGATGTACCGGGAATAAAAGTAGGACACTGTCAGGATTTAAAGGCGGGGACCGGCTGCACGGTAGTTATCTGTGAGAAAGGGGCAGCAGCGGGAGTAGAAGTACGCGGCGGGGCGCCAGGCACGCGGGAAACCGATCTTTTGAACCCGGTTAACCTGGTAGATAAAGTTTACGCTATTTATCTGAGCGGAGGGAGTGCCTTTGGGTTGGATGGTGCCTCCGGGGTAATGAAGTGCTTAGAAGAAAAAGGCCTAGGCTGGGAGACAGGGATTGCTAAAGTTCCTATTGTCCCCGCAGCGGTTCTTTTTGACTTAGAGGTAGGTGATTGCCGAATAAGACCGGATGCCCGAATGGGGTATGAGGCTTGCCTTGGAGCCAATGAAGAGGAAGCAAGGCAAGGAAACATAGGAGCCGGGACTGGGGCCACGGTAGGTAAGATACTGGGTATAGAGCAGTCAATGAAGAGTGGTTTAGGTACCGCCAGCTTTAGGTCTCGACCATTGATAGTAGGAGCTCTCGTAGCCGTAAACTGCCTGGGAGATGTAACCGAACCGGAAAGCGGAAAAATCATTGCCGGAGCTTTAAGTAAGAATAAAAAGGACTTTGTGAATACTATGTCTCTTTTAAAGAGTCTCCCTTTGGACCTTAAGGTTAATTTTGCTCCGAATACTACCCTGGGGGTTGTGGCTACCAATGCGAAGCTGAGCAAGAGTGGAGCGACTAAAGTGGCGATGATGGCTCAGGATGGTTATGCCCGAACTATAAACCCTGCCCATACTCGGTTTGATGGGGATACTATCTTTTGTATGGCTACTGGTGAAGTAGAGGTAGAAATAAGCATCGTGGGGGCTATTGCCGCAGAGGTGATGGCTCGGGCTATAGTAAAGGCAATAAAAAATACTGAATCCCTCTTTGGACTCAAAAGTTATAAGGATTTGATTTAAGGTGTTTTTATTTTAATAGTGCTGGGATAGGGGTGGGTCATTATTATTTTAAAAGAAGCCAGTAGTAGGAATAACCAAAATATGATAGAATATGTAACAGAAGGATTGCTTAATCTGATTTTCCCTTTAAATTGTAGGATATGTAAAAAGCCTATTCGAGAGTCTAAAGGGTACTCCATCTGCGAAGATTGTTTCCAAACTATTGAGCTAATTGCTAAACCTTATTGTGTGAAATGCAATAAACCTTTGTCCTTATCCCCTGATTGGGAGGGGCTAGAGGTAGAGTTATGGTGTGTTGATTGTAAAAATAAACATTTTTCTTTCGAATTTTCTCGCTCGGTGGGAAAGTATAGCGGAGTTTTAAAAGAAGCTATTCATCTTTTTAAATATCAGGGGGAAAAAAAGTTGGCCAAACCCTTAGGAAATTTGTTGATAAATTATTTGAAAGAAAACCCAGAATTTCGAGAGTTAATCGATCTAATTATCCCCGTTCCTCTACATAAAGACAATTTGAAGGAGCGGGGTTTTAATCAAAGTGTTTTGCTGGGTGAGATTATAGGAAATTATTTTTCTATCCCGGTAAAAGAGGGGGTATTGATTAAAAAAAGATTGACTCCTTCTCAGGTTAATTTGTCTAAAAAAGAGAGGGAAAAGAATATGCGAGAGGCCTTCTTGGTACAGCGACCACAAGAAGTTAAGGAGAAAAATATATTAATTTTGGATGATATATTTACTACTGGTTCCACCGTGGAAGGGTGTGCCAGAGAATTAAAGAAGGCAAAGGCAAAAAATGTATATGTTTTAACTTTAGCCAGAAGTGTATAGAGAATAAATAAATATAAAAATAAGTGTACCGTCCTTCCTTAGAGCTGTGGTTGAAAGTCGAGGCCAGCCGCAGGCAAAACGACCCACGTAAGGTAGCTTTGGTTACCGAGCATGGTGCGGCTTTGGAGTAAGTCCTGCCTTATAACCTTAAAGGGTACTACCATAAGAGAAGAATAGTAGTAAAGGGAGGAACCCCAATCCCTGAGCGAACTTCTCAGCAGGCGAGTGTGGGGGCAAAGACCAGGTCAGTCTAAGGAAGGACGGGAAAAATAAGTAGAAATAAAAAAGATAATTTAGGAGGAAGAATATTAAAGACAAAGATATTGAAGATAGTAATAAAAATTAATAAGCAGAGAGACAAATTTAAGGATATTAAAGGGGGGATAGTCCTCGTGACTACTATCTTATTGCTATATTACTATACTATAAGGAGGAAAAGATATGAAGATCATTTTTAAGGGAAAGAATATTGAGGTGACAGAGGCACTACGTAATTATGTCGAAAAAAGATTGAGTAAAATTGAGAGATATTTAGATCATATCTTAGAAGTAATAGTGACTTTAAGTGTGGAGAAGAGCAGACAGATTGTAGAAGTAACTTTACAGACTAATGGAGCCTTGATCCGCGCTGAAGAAGAAACTAATGATATGTATACTTCTATAGATAAAGTTACTGATAAACTGGTAAAACAGATTAAAAAATATAAGGAAAAATACTTTCAAAAACCCTACCCCAAAGTTGGTGGAGTTGAATCAATCAATGAAGGGGTTAGCTTAGAGGGGAGCGAGTCAACGCTGGAACCCAAAATTATAAGAACTAAAAAATTTGCCATTAAACCAATGTCAGTGGAAGAAGCGGCAATGCAGATGGATCTGTTAGGGCATAGTTTCTTTGTTTTTGCTAATGATGAGACTGATAAAGTTAATGTCCTTTATAAAAGAAAGGATGGGAACTTTGGTTTAATTGAGCCAGACTTTTGAGGAGAAATTTATGGAAAAAACTGAATCGAATAAAAGCGTTCATTGTTTTCCTTATAAAGTAGGAGATATAGAGAAATCATTAAAAGTACTGAGTGATATTCTGTTTGTGAAGATTGTCTTAGCTGATGAGGGAGAAATAAAAGAAATTCACGTGGTTACTAAAGAGTCTGCCAATCCCAAAAAGATTACTCGAGATATAGAATCGTTTTTATTAGCCAAATACAATATTCAAATAGATTATAGAAAAATTAGTATAGCCCAGGTAAAGGAGGGAGAGATGCAGGGAGAAGGGCTAGCACCAGAGGAAGATGCGGAATTTTCCCCAAGACTAAAGTTTTCTAATATTAAGCTTTCCACTATTGGTAATTGCCTCGAAGTCCTAGTTCAATTAGAGGCTAATAAGAGAGTCTATGAAGGTAAAATATTGGGGAAAAATTGGGGCCAAAATCAGGAGTATTTAGTGGCCAAAGCCGCCTTAGAAGGGATAAGTTCTTATTTAGAGGGTTCAATTTTCTTTCAAGTTGAGGAAATAAAGAAAATTAATTTAGGTAATAAAGAATTAGCGGTGGTTTCAATTATTCTAATTAATTCTCAAGGGAAAGAAAATTTAGTGGGTTCGGCAGTGGTCAGTAATAATGACTTTAATAGTGCAGTTGTAAAGGCCATTCTTCAGGCTACTAACCGTAGGATTTCCCTCAAATCGAATTAAAGTTTAAAAAAGTTAGGTCGGTGAAGCCTTTATTCAAAAATAACCATAAGTAAATTAATTGATACGGTATAGTATCATCGAGCGAAGCGAAGCGGTTTTAAAGGTCGAAAAGACAAATAAAAACCGTGGAGGTGCTCGTTATGAAGATTAATAAGGCAAAACTAATCAGCCTATTAATTAGTGTCATGGCTCTATTGTTAGCCGGTGGCGCTAAAGCTAGATGGGGTTGATAAATAAATAATGAATAAAGGCGGACCGACCTAACTTATTTTAGGGGAGGAGGCAACTTGTCCTTAAAATTAAAAGTTTATATCGGTATAGTGACTGCATCAGTTATCGCCCTTTTGGTATATTTAATTCCTTCGTTCCCTTCATTTTCTGATAGATGGTCGGTTTTTATTTTTTTTCTGGTTATATCTATCTTTGCGGAATTTATTCCTGTTGAATTACCAAAGGGTGGGCATATGACTATAGGTTTTCCTATTGATTTTGTGCTAATTTTAGTCTATGGCCCAGCTTTAGCAATGATAATAACTGCTTTGGGAGTAATAATAGCGGAAACGATTGGAAAAAAGGTGTCCTTATACAAAATAATATTCGATGCCGCTCAATATGCCTTAACGGTAGGAGTTGCTGGCTTGGTCTACCAATATGCGGGGGGGGTTATAGGTCTCCAGAATTTTTTAAAATTTATCTTTCCTGCCGCCCTGAGTGCTTTAACCTATTGTTTTATAAATTTAACCTTGGTTACTATAGTGATATCCTTAGACCAAGGAAGTAGTATTAGTACGGTATGGAGAATAAATTTTAAAGAAAATTTATCTACTTATTTAGCAGAAGCCCCCCTCGGTTTCCTCATGGCCATTATCTATGTGCAAGTTGGAATGTGGGGTATTTTATTATTTTTCTTACCTTTATTATTAGCCCGCCGCTCTTTTGAATTATATACTAAAATGCGAAAAATTTATTTAGAGACGATGCGGGCTTTGGCTGCCGCTATTGATGCTAAAGATCCCTATACCAAAGGTCATTCAGAAAGAGTAACAGAGATGGCGATAGCTTTAGCCCAAGAACTAAATCTACCAGAACAACAGATTGAGGATTTAGAATATGCTGCCCTACTGCATGATATCGGAAAGATTGGTATAGATGAAAGGATACTGGGCAAAAATGGGGGTTTAACCAGTGAAGAGTGGGAAAAGATCAGAGAACATACCCTTATAGGAGCTAAGATTATAGAACCAGTAGAATTTCTTAAAAATTCGTACCAAGCCATATATTATCATCATGAAAGATATGATGGAAGTGGTTATCCCGCGGGTAAGAAGGGAGAAGAAATACCTTTATTTGCTCGAATTATTGCCGTAGCCGATGCTTATGATGCAATGAATTCTGACCGTCCCTACCGAAAAAAACTGAGCGAAGACGAAATAATCCAGGAATTAAGAGAGCAAGCCGGGGGGCAGTTTGACCCGGAAGTAGCCCAGGCGTTAATTTCTATTCTAAAAAAAGGGAGAAAAGAATAAATGTTATATTTATATATTATAATTTTTTCTATACTGATAGGAATACTGCGCGGAGGAAGCTTAGCCCATTTAACCCAGATCTCTTTAAAGAAAATAGAGTTAATATTATTAGCCTGTCTAATGCAAGCGGGATTAGTTTTTCTGGGGTCACGGAAGGTAAAATTTATTTCTGATTATGGTTCCTATATATTAATTTTTTCTTATATTGTACTTCTATTAGCAGTATGGCACAATAAAGAATTAGAGGGGATGAATTTTATCGCCCTAGGGATAATTTTAAATTTTATAGTTATCGTGGCTAATGGAGGCCATATGCCGGTATTGCTGAGTAGTCTGCATAAAGTGGGTTTAGATGATTTCGCTCTAAGCTTAAAAGAGGGGACTTATGTTACTCATACCTTGATCAACGAAAAGACTTTATTTAGATTTTTAGGGGACGTCTTTCCCCTGCCTCCTCCCTTCCCTGGTCCTTCCGTAGTAAGTGGAGGAGATTTTTTAATGTTTTATGGAGTGTTTAGCTTAATTCAAAAAGCGATGATAAAAAAAGAGAAGGATTCAGAAGTCGACACCAGAACTTATAAGAAAAGTAGAAATCATCGGCTAAAAAGAAGATTAGATAAAAACAGAATAGGAGGGAAAAGCTCCTCTTCTACCTCTCATAGCTCCGCGGGTGACAAGCTAAAGGCTCTCGGCTAAATCAATAATCTCTGCTTTTAAATTATTTAAATCCAGAAGGGCAATAGTGCTTTTACCACTTAGCCAGCCACTGCATTCACCAGGATTTACCACCAGGGTTTTCCCAACTTTGCGTAAATCAGGTCGATGGGTATGCCCATAAATGATTAGCTCATATAATTGACTTGCAGCGAGGGCCTCGATTAATTTTTCTTGATGTAGCATAACCAGGTTTTTATAGTTGATTTTAGTTTGATAGGGTGCCGGGTAAATCTCTCCTATCCCTTTAAACTTCTCTTGTAAATAAAGTTTGTCTCCATCATTGTTGCCGAAGACTCCTTTTAGAGGACAACTTAAGTTTTTAAATTCTGAAAAGGTAAAAGGAGAGACAAAATCACCCGCATGTAGAACCAGTTCAACTTTTTCCCGCTGGAAAATTTTTACTGCTTTTCTTATCTGGGGTAAATTATCATGAGTATCCGAGATTATTCCGATCTTCATTTCATAGTTACCTTCTCTTCCTGGGGTTGGTGAAGCACCGACCTAGATTAATAAGCTAAATTATCCTTGGTTATTTTTAAGGGACCTAAATACCCGTTATCTTTACGCTTTTTTATTTTATCTTAAAAGAGATGAAAAGAAAAGGCTTTATAAAATCTAAGATGAGAAAATTTAGACAACTATATAGAAGTATGGTAAAATTTCAGCAAACAAATATATTAAAGAAGGCACGCAAAAGGACTAAATAAAAAAGCCAAATAATGGGAATTAAATAAGAGAGGAGTAGCAGTGGGAAAAGAGACAGAATTTGTTAAAGAAATTGCCTCCAAAGAGAAGGATTTTTCGCAATGGTATGTGGATGTAGTAAGAAAGGCGGAGTTAGCGGATTATACTCCTATAAAAGGTTGCATGGTAATTAAGCCCTATGGGTATAGTCTATGGGAAAATATGCAGGCCGGTTTAGATAAAAGGATCAAGGAGACGGGGCATCAGAATGCTTATTTTCCTTTATTTATTCCAGAGAGTTTATTAAAGAGAGAAGCGGAGCATGTCGAAGGTTTTGCTCCGGAGGTGGCTTGGGTTACTCAGGGAGGGAGCCAGAAGTTAGAAGAGAGGATGGCAGTTCGTCCTACCTCGGAGGCTATTATCTGTAGTCTTTATTCTAAATGGGTAAAATCTTGGCGAGACCTTCCTATCCTTTTAAATCAATGGGCAAATATTGTACGCTGGGAAAAAGTAACTCGCCTGTTTCTGAGAACTACGGAATTTCTCTGGCAGGAAGGACATACGGTCCATAGGACTGCCGAGGAGGCAGAAGAGGAGACTTTGAAGATATTATTTGAGGTTTATCAGGATTTTATCGAAAAGGAATTGGCTATCCCGGTAATAATAGGACGAAAGACGGAAAAGGAAAAATTTGCTGGTGCTTTACATACTTATACTTTAGAAGCCCTGATGACTGACGGTAAAGTTTTACAGGCAGGAACTTCTCATAACCTGGGACAAAATTTTGCTAAAGCCTTTAATATTAAATATTTGGATGAAGACCAACAAGAAAAATATGTCTGGCAAACTTCCTGGGGGACTACCACTCGTCTGATTGGAGCCCTGGTGATGGTGCATGGTGATGAACGGGGTTTGAAACTGCCTCCCCGAGTGGCGCCAATTCAGGTCATCATTGTGCCTATTATGTTCGATAAAACCAAGAAAGAAGTATTGGAAAAGGCGGAAGAGATCAAAGCTATTTTAAAAACAAATTTTAGGGTAGAAATCGATGCTCGAGATGAATATACCCCTGGTTGGAAGTTTAATGCCTGGGAGCTGAAAGGTGTCCCCCTAAGATTAGAAATTGGCCCTAAAGATTTATCCCAGGGGCAGGTAGTACTGGTGAGAAGAGATAGCGGAGAAAAGATAACGGTAAAAGAAGAAAGATTAGGGGAGACAGTAGAGGAATGGTTAGATAAAATTCAGGAGAATCTCAGGGCAAAGGCTAAGGAATTTTTAGAAGAGAATATCCGAGAAGTTTCCGATTATAATGAGTTTAAAGTGGTTATAGAAGAGAAAAAAGGGTTAATTAAGGCTTACTGGTGTGGGAAGGGAGACTGTGAAGAGAAAATAAAAGAGGAAACCAAGGCGAGCATCCGGTGCATTCCTTTCGAACCAGGAGAAAATTCAGGAACAGGAAGATGTATCTATTGCGGCAAGGAATCTTCTACTTTAGTCTATTTTGCCCGAGCTTATTAAAAAATTTAAGATAAAGGAGGGCGGGAAGATGGCAGAAGTATTTATCGGACAAGTAACCGATTATTTTGCGAAAATAGGAGTTGCTGCTCTAAAAATTGCCGAGGGGGAATTAAAAGTAGGTGATATTATCCATTTTTTGGGGAATACTACCGATTTTGAACAGCCGATAAATTCCCTGCAGATAGCACATCAGGCAGTAGATTCTGCTAAGACTGGTGAGGCTGTAGGTATAAAAGTAAAAGATCGGGTCCGGCCGGGAGATAAAGTATATAAAGTTATACCTTGATGGTGAGAGGAGGTCAGTCACCCCTCGCAGAACAGGGGTGACTGACCTCAGTTTATTCTTTTTTACTTTCTGACGAGGTAAGGTAATTTTGAAAGAAAGGCTTAATTAAGTCGATAGGCAAAGGGAATATGGTAGTAGAATTTTTTTCCGTGGCGATCTCGGTCAGGGTCTGAAAGTATCTAAGCTGAAGAGCAACAGGTTGCTGGGCAATTCTATTTGCTGCTTTTACTAATTTTTCTGAAGCCTGATACTCTCCTTCGGCATGGATAACCTTCGCTCTTCTTTCTCTTTCTGCTTCTGCCTGCTTAGCCATTGCCCTTTTCATGCCTTCCGGTAATTCCACATCTTTGGTTTCTACTGCTGTAACTTTTACTCCCCAGGGAGCGGTATGTTCATCTACAATCTTTTGCAAGGTCTGATTAATTTTTTCTCTTTGAGATAATAATTCATCCAATTCCATCTCCCCCAGGACACTACGTAAGGTAGTTTGAGCAATTTGCGAAGTAGCATTAATGAAGTTCTCCACTTCTACCACCGAATTTTCTGGATTAACTACTCTAAAGTAAATTACGGCGTTAACCTTGACCGGGACCGTATCTTTGGTAATTACTTCCTGGACCGGGACATCCATAGTAATAATTCTTAGACTTACGGTTACTATTCTATCTACAACAGGGATAAGAAAAATTAGGCCTGGCCCTTTAGCCCCCACTAATCTTCCTAATCTAAAAATAACGCCTCTTTCGTATTCCCGCAATATTTTGATGGCCTGAGAGAGGATGATGATGACGATTATTAAAATTCCTAAGTAAATTGGTAAGTAATCATACATGGTATTTATTTACTCTCCTCCTTCCGTTCATATTTTTTTACTATAAGCTTAAGACCTTTTACCGCTAATACTTCTACCTCCTCTCCTTCTTTGATAGTTTCCCCGCTAGTAGAAGCCTGCCATCTTTCTCCATGGATAAAGACAGTGCCCTCCGGGTCAAGAGCAGTTTGGGCAAGCCCTACTTTTCCAATAAGACCTTCTCTCCCAGTAACTGGTCTTTTCCGTTGAATTCCAATTCCTTTACTTAAGGCGAATACGAAAAAGGCCGCGGTGGCCAGGGACATAGAGATAATCAAGGGCAAGGAGATCCTTAAAAAAGGAACAGGGGATTTAGATAACATAAAAGAACCTAAGATAAGAGAAGTAACCCCTCCGGCCGTAAGAAGCCCAAAGGTAGGGGTAAATATTTCGATAACTAAAAGCACGATGCCGAAGATAATAAGTAAGAGCCCCCCATAATTAATGGGGATACTCTGGAAGGCGATGAAGGCTAAGATCAGGGATATCCCCCCTATAATTCCTGGGAAGAAAGAACCAGGATTACTAAATTCACCCAAGATACCATAAATACCCAAAAACAATAGTATATAAGCCACATTAGGATTAGTTAGCGAATGGAGAAATAGATCTTTAAAAGTCATCTTCACCGGGATTATCTCCGCGTCTTTGGTCTTAAGTATCCTGGTTTCTCGGGCAGTAGTTACCCGTACTCCGTCAATAATTTCTACTAATTCTTCTACCTCCTCGGCGATAAATTCTATTACCCCCATCTCTATAGCTTCCTGTTCGGTAAGGGAGGCGCTTTCCCTTACTGCCTTTTCGGCCCACTGGGCATTTCGTCCTCTTTTTTCTGCAATACTTTTGATATAAGCAGCGGCGTCATTTTCTATTTTGGCTTTCATTTCTTCATCGATTTCTCCCTCGCCTAAGGCCACCGGGTGAGCAGCACCGAGGTTAGTTCCTGGGGACATAGCCGCAATGTTGCTGGCTAAGGTGATGAATACTCCGGCTGAGGCGGCTCTCGCCCCCGAAGGAGAGATATAAACTACGATAGGGATGGAAGAATTTAGCATCTTCTTTATAATCTCTCTCATAGAAGTGTCCAATCCTCCAGGGGTATCTAATTGCAAGATTAAGCATTCTGCTTCTTCGGCCTCGGCCTTTTCAATCCCTTCGACTACGTAGCGGGAGGTAACGGGATTTATCATCCCTTCTAACTGGAGAAGGTAAATGGAGGGCTTAGAGTCGGTATAATTTTCTTTAGAGGAGCAAGAAAAGATCAATATTAAAGATAGAAAGAAAATAAAAGCTCGCTTTTTTATCTCCATCTTTATCTCTCCTTTCCTTTAAGAGGAGAAAATAAAAAACTATAAGCCACCTTTCTTTCATTTCCAAAACAATTATAACACAATTTAATCAAAATTACCGAAATTTCGAAATTATTGGGGAATTTCCCTTTTATTAGTAGACAGAATAGAGCATAAGTATTATATTTATTAAAAGAATTAGGGGCAAGATAGGCAATTTTTCTTCCTTTAGTATAGGGTAAAATTGACGAGAAAACTGCAGAGGTGGTTCTTTACTTAGTTTACTTAACCGAAAGGTTAACCAGGGCGTTTATATTGGTGAGATAATTAAATTAAAAATTATACTTTTTAGACCAGAAAGGTGATACTTACTTTGGTTGATTCAAGCTTATTAACTTTTACCTTAATCTTTTTTATTGGCTATTTAGGCTACCGAATCCTTAGTTTTTTACATCTGCCCGGTGGGGCGGTTACCGGCTCTTTAGTGATGATAGCTCTCCTTACCAGCCAGGGCATAGAGTGGGCAACCTTACCTTCTTATACCAACACCATTTTTCAGGTAATTATAGGGACAACGATTGGTTGCCGCTTCAGTAAGAAAGAAATAACTACGATGAAATCAATTTTAGTGCCAGGGTTATTATCCTCCCTCGAGATGATATTTTTCAGCCTGTTAATGGGCGTGCTGTTAGCTAAAATGACCGGTATAGAACTGGGCACCGCTCTGTATGCCTCCGTGCCCGGAGGTTTAGCGGAAATGGGCTTGATTGCTTTAGCTTTTAATTTAAATGTTGTTATAGTAACTCTTTTTCAATTTATAAGAGTAATTTCTATTAACTTAAGCGTTCCTTTTATTGTTTCCCAGTATCATCATCGGGAACAAAAGGGGGTAGACGGTGAGGGAGAGACGGTGGTTAGTCAGGAAACTACCAAAGAGGGGGAGGATAAGGCTAAAGATAAGAGAACCATAGGGAAGATATTAGCTACTTTATTGGCAGGAGGAATCGGAGGATTTACTGCCAACTATGTAGGGCTTCCGGTAGGGGGGCTATTAGGGTCAATGTTAGTAGTAGGCATACTAAGAACTAGCGGTGTGCCACTTAAAGAACTACCTAAATGGTTAATTATTTTTGCTCAAGTGAGCTTAGGAGGCTGCCTGGGGACCAGTTTTACGCCGGCGATGGTGACTACCTTTAAAACCTTGTTATTTCCTGTCCTTTTCTTTTCCGTTCTTATTGTTCTTAATGGCCTAGCCATTGGATTTTTATTTTATCGAATTTTAGGATGGGACTTGACCACTTCTCTATTAGCTACTGCCGCCGGAGGAGCAACGCTAATGACTATTACTGCTCTGGAACTTAACGCCGATGCGGTTAAAGTAAGCCTTCTTCAGGCCATAAGACTGGTGATTATTCTCTTAGTGATGCCTAATCTGATACCCCACCTATTATAGGGTAGAAAAGGGGAACCAAAATTTTTCATTCATTCTTAATATAAAAGTAAAATAAAGGGAAGTCGAAGATGGAGACAGAAAAGCTAACTGAAGAATATTTTATGTCGGGAGAATGGCTAGCCATAGCGAGCAAGATTTTAAAAAATAAGGGAGTAGTATTAGTCTTAGGAGCTACTGATTCGGGCAAGAGTGCTGGTACTTTACTATTAGCTAATTATTGGCTTAAACATGGAAGGAGGGTGGGAATTGTCGATGGAGATATGGGACAATCTCATTTAGGGCCTCCTACTACTATGGGGCTGGTGGTTAAGGATAAGATGATAAGGGGTTGGGAAGAACTCTCCCCCGATACTCTATATTTTGTAGGGTCTACTTCTCCTATCCACCATTTTTTACCTACTATTTGTGGAACTAAGAAATTAGTTGAGGAGGGGAAAAAGAAGAAGGCTGAGATAATCATTGTAGATACTACGGGATTGGTCAAAGGTCTCCCTGGCCAGACTCTAAAAGAATATAAGATTGAGATAATTTCTCCTGACCATATTATTGCCCTACAAAGAAAAGATGAATTAGAACCTATTATAAGGAAATTTAAGGGGAATGAAGAGATGATTATTTATCCTCTATCTCCAGAGGCAGAAATAAAGGCAAAAACCTATCCTCAACGAAAAGAAATAAGAGAGGAGAAGTTTAGAAGATATTTTAAAGATTCTTCCTTTTTAACTCTCCATTTGAATGACTTAATTCTAAGGGGGGACAATTATTATGGTGCAGGGAGGGCTTTATTAGGAGAAGAGGATATATGGTTCTTGGAGAAAGAGTTAGGGAGTGAAGTAAGCTACGCCGAAAAAATTGGGGAAGGAATATTTATTATCACTAAGGGGAGAGCAGTGGAAGGGCTTAACGATTTTTGGGAGATTAAAAAGAGATTTGGTGCTGGAAAAATAATTATTACAACGGAAGACAAATATAAGAATTTACTAATTTCCCTGGAGGATCAACGGGGTTTTGTGATAAGTTTGGGTATTATTCAAGAAAGCGATTTTAAAAGAAGGATATTTACTATTTTTACTCCCCTCAAGAGGGAGAATTTGCTTAGAGTTTACGGTTTTAAATTTGGGTCCATGCAGATAGATTTAGCGGGGAAAGAGCTGGGCAAAATTCGCCCTGGAGAAATATGACCCTTTTGGTTATTTCACGGCGGAAATAAAGATATCGGCAATAGCCTGGAGATCATCTTTTCTGGGGCTTGTCCCTTGGGAGACCTTTTCAAAGATGGCTCTTACAAAGGCGGCGACTAGCGAGTATAAAAAAAGATCTCCGCTTATTCTTTTTCCCGAAGAAAGAATAACCTCTCCAAAGAGTTCTCCTACTTCCTGGTATTTTTCCCTTAATCTTTCGAAGAGTTCGTTGATCTTTTTTTTGCTCTCTTCCTTTTGCATAAAGTCGTAACTAATTCTTTCCATAATGATGAAAAGCTTGGAATCCTTTTCTAAAAGATTTATATAAAAATCCGTCATCAGGGTAATTCGTTGTTTAATATTGTCAGTGGTGGAAATTATTTTTCTAATTTTTCTAAAGATCATTTTTAGGTTTAATTCCAAAAGTTGGGAAGCCAAATCTATTTTGGAGGGGTAGTAATAATAAATAGTAGACTTTTTTATTCCGGAAAGCTCAGCGATATCCTCCATTGTAGCTTCATAAAAACTCTTTTTAAAAAAGACTTCTCGAGCTGCCTCCAAGATCCTTTCTTTTTTAGCGATATTTTCTGCTTTCAAGATTAAAAATCTCCTTCTCTCCCATTTCTCTCCTATCGCAAGGATTGTCCTCTAATCCTTTACTTTATTTATTAGTCTCTTTAAAATTTTAAAAATTAAGGTGTAACTTTTGGGCTAAATCATCGAGATAACTATAAAAAATCGGAACAATAATCAAAGTTAAGAAGGTGGAGGAAGTCAGCCCTCCAATCACTGTAAGGGCGATAGGAGCTCGTAGTTCGGCACCTTCTCCTATATCGAGAGCCATAGGGATCATACCCAATATGGTAGTAAGAGCGGTCATCAGGATAGGTCTTAAACGGGTTCTCCCCCCTTCTATAATTGCCTCATTTCGCTCGATCCCCTGGTGGCGACGCAATTGATTAATATAATCAATTAAGACAATAGCGTTATTGACCACAATCCCGGCTAACATAATTACTCCCAGAAAGGTAAGTACATTAAAACTTTTACCTGCCAGTAATAGAGCCATAACTACCCCAATTAGCATAAGGGGTATAGAAAGGATAACGGCCAAGGGGAACAAAAGAGATTCGAATTGAGCAGCAATGATCATATAGACTAAGCCTATAGATAAAATCAGGGCAAGGAACAAACTTTGGAAAGATTCAGTCATCTGTTCTTGCTCGCCAGCAAAAGTATAATAATAACCTTCTGGCAAAACTAGCTGGCTTAATTTCTTCTCTGCCTCTTCCACGACTTCTCCTAAATAACGACCGCTTATATTGCCGCTTACCGTCACTTGTCGATGTTGGTCTTCACGATTAATGCTTTGGGGGCCTGTCCCTGCTTTTATTTCGGCAATTTCTTTCAGCGGAACTTGTAGACCATAAGCCGAAGTAATGAACAGATTTTCTAATTCCGGGAGCTGATCTCGATCTTTTTCCTCTAATTTTACGGTAATATCATACTGTTTCCCACCTTCCTGATAATAACCGGCAACTTTTCCTAAGAGGGCATTTTGCAAGGTAGAGGCAATCTGGCCGGTACTTAAACCATATAGATTAGCCTTTTCTCGGTCGATATTAATATGTAGTTCTGGACGCACTTCCTCTATACTGCTCTGCAAATCGTAAACACCTTCTACTTCGGATAATAAATTTATGAAGTTAGTGGCAATATATTCTAACTCTTCCAGGGAATCGCCGGTTATTTTGATAGAAAGTGGAGAACCCATAGTCAGAGAGCTTAGTTCACTAAAATAGATATTAGTGTCGGGGAATTGATCGATTTTAGGGCGCAAATCGGCAATAATCTCCTTACTGCTTCTTTCCCTTTGGTCTTTTTCTACCAGAGTCACCATAATAGTGCCCCCACTACCACTAGATTGATTAGTACCCATTCCTATTCCACTGGTAACTCCCCCCCCGCCAACCAGAGTAAAAACAGTTTTTAATTCTGGCACCTCTTTTTTCACTATTCCTTCAATATTTTTAATTACCTCTTCCCTTACCTCAAGACTAGTACCAATGGGTAAGGAGACATTAATGGTAAAGTTTCCTTGATCGATTGGCGGGAAAAATTCAGTCCCCAAAAAAAGTAATAGAGCGAGAGAGAACACAAAAATAACTATAGCGATAATCGTTACGATCCCTCGATGTTTTAGGGTCCACCGCATTAGAGAACAATATTCCTGAGTAATATAAGGTAATAACCTTCCTTTTTCAAGGAAGGAAGGGGACTTACCTTTTTTATTAGAATTGTTACGATTATTAGGGTCTTCTTCACTAACCGCCGAAAAAGGTGGGGAACCCTGGGATACTAGTCGGGATGAAAGCATAGGGACCAGGGTAAAAGCAACGAATAGAGAGGTAAGTAAAGAAAAAGTTATGGTTAAACCCATAGTTTTGAATAACTCTCCGGCAATTCCACTCACGTAGATTACCGGCAAAAATACTGCTATCGTGGTCAAGGTGGAGGAGGTAATCGCGGCTCCCACTTCATTAGTACCCAACTGGGCTGCCTCAAGCGCTTCTATCCCCTTTTCGCGGTGGCGAGATATATTTTCTAAAACTACAATAGAATTATCCACCATCATGCCGACTCCCAAAGCTAACCCCCCCATAGTCATCATATTTAGAGTTAAATCGGCAAAATAGAGTAAGATAAAAGTGGCAATAACGGAAATAGGGATAGACAAACCGATAATTATGGTACTGGTTATATGACGTAAAAAGAGAAATAAGACCAAAATAGCAATAACCGCTCCCACAAGGGCGGCGTTCACCACCTGGGCAATTGTTTTCTTGATAAAATCTGAAGAATCAAAGGCTATGGCGATATTAACATCCTCAGGCAATATTTTTTCTATAGCCTCCAGCTCTTTAACTACCCGATTAGCTACGGTGACGGTATTGGCACCCGATTCCTTCTGTAAGCTAAAGGCTACACTGGGTAGGCCATTGACATAAGCCATTGCCTCCTGTTCTTTAAAAGTATCTCTTACCTCGGCTATTTCGCTTAAACGAATTTGTTGACCCCGTGTATTAGAAATAACCACATTTTTGATATCTTCCAGATCTTGGAAGCGCCCCAGGGTTCTGACCAGAAGCTCGATATTGCCTTCTTGGATGGTACCGGCAGGTAGATTAAGATTTTCGGTACCCAGGAACCTAATCACTTGATCGAGAGTTAAGTAATTAGCCTGGAGCTTCTGATTATCTATAGAGACTAAGATTTCGCGTTCCAGCCCCCCATTGACCGTCGCCTGTGCGACCCCTTCCAATCTTTCTAACCGGGGCTTAACTAAATCATCCGCAAAGTTCTGGAGGTCCTGAAGGTTGTGACGCTCAGAACTTATACTTAACATCATAATAGGCATCATCGAGGGATCAAATTTAAATACCATTGGTGTACTGGCACCCTCAGGAAGAAGTCTCTTGACCTGATCAATTTTTTCCCTGACGTCTAAAGTCGCCAGGTCCATATTAGTTCCCCATTGAAAAGAGAGGATTACCAGAGAAACCCCTTCACTGGAATAGGAGGTTAGAGAATCTATATTTTGAACTGTAGCGATTACCTCTTCCAGAGGTATAGTAATCAAGGTTTCAATTTCACTTGGTGCCACTCCTGGATAGGAAACCATAACAGCCGAAATGGGGAAAGAGAGGTCAGGTAATAAATCTAGTCCCAATCCCTGATAAGAAATAGCCCCGATAACCATCAAAGCAATAAAAATCATCAAGATAGTTACTGGTCGATTAACTGAAAACTTGGGTAAATTCATGGTGTAACCTCCTGGTTGATCACCCGAACCTGGTCTCCATCTTCTAAAGTCAGGTTGCCCTTAACTACAATTTCTTCCCCTTCTTGTACACCTTCCAATATTTCTGCCCTATCACCCTCGGTAACCCCTGTAACTACTGCTCTTTTTTCTACCACTCCTTTGCCTTGGTTGAAAACAAAGACATACAACTGGTCTCCCTTTCTAGTTAAGGCAGTAACCGGGATGATCAAAGCTTCAGGGTTATTTTTAACTAAAATATTGACGCGGGCAAAAACGCCAGGGGGGACTTCTACCTCCGGCTCTATTATTTTGATTTTGATTTCTACTGACTTAGTAGTGGGGTCGATAGCAGCCCCTTTAGTTACAATTTCCCCTTTAAATTTTTTCTGGGGGAAGGCATCAATCAATATCTCCGCTTGCTGCCCAATCTGGACGGAAGCGATATCGCTTTCAGCGATTCCGGCTCTAACATATAATTCGCTAGTATCTAAAATAACCAACAGAGGTATAGCAGCGGAGACCATCTCACCGGGACTTACCGAAATAGAAGTCACCTTCCCACTAATAGGGGCTCTAATGATAGTGTTATCAAGCTGGGTTTCAGCTATTTTTAAGGCAGCTTGTGCTTGTCTTACTTGAGCTTCTACTACTTTAATATCTTCTGGAGAAGCACCTTTTTTGACTAGTTCGTAACTTGCTTTAGCCGATTGATATTGGGCCTCAGCAGTTTCATATTGCCATTTGGCTTGATCATGCTGTTGAGCGGATATTGCTCCTTCGGAAAATAGTTTTTCCATTCGTTGATAATTTTGCTCCGCATTATCCCTATTTATCTTAGCCTGTTGCATAACTGCTTCAGCTTGCTTAATTTGTTCAGGTCGAGGACCGGCCTTTACTTTTTCTAAAGAGGCCAAAGCAGCCTCATAGGCGGCCTGAGCCTGAGCAACCTGAAGTTGAATTGGTTCAGCATCCAGGCGAATTAAGATGTCGCCCGCTTTTACCTTATGTCCCTCTGTAACCAGTACTTCTTTAACCTGCCCCATAATTTTAGCAGTCACTTTGACTGTTTCTTTGGGTTCTACTAAACCCGTAATTTTTAAAAAAGAATTTATCTCTCCCCGCTGTACCGGGGCTATCTGTATGGGAACACCCTTTTCTTCTGGTATTTGAGCGGTAGAAACAACTTCTACCTTATTTTGGTTTATTCGCTCTACTAGGCGAAACCCTGCTAAACCGATAATAACTATTAAAACAAAAAAAAAGATTACGCGTCCTCTATTTTTCATCCCTTAAATTCCTCTCTATCTAATAAACTATTATAATTCCTTAGCTTAAGCTTAGCCTTCTTACTCTTTATGTTCTATATTATCTATTCCCATAGCTTTAATTAAAGCCGCTCTATTAATATTATAATTGTACAGAGCATTAAGATGATTGGTTTCGGCTTCTATTAAGGCACTTTGGGCATCAATTACCTCCGTATTAGTGGCCATGCCTTCGTTATATTTTACCTGGGCAATCCGAAAACTTTCTCTCGAGTTTTCTATCCCTTCTTCCGTTACCTTAATAAGTTTTTCGGCTTCCTTCATTTTGAGATAGGCGGAGCGTACCTCAAATTCAATTAGTTGCTTCAACAGTTTTTCGTTTTGATCTACTTGAGAACAATTTAGTTCCGCCTGTTTAATTTTAGCCTCACTGATACCTCCGTCAAAGATAGGCACTTCCCCCATAACAGCTATTTGCCAACCAGTAATGCCAGCTTCTACATTCAAAGCCACCAAAGGTTTTTTATTGCTTTTTGCGAGGTCTAAAGCTTCTTCCGTTATTTTTTTCTGTGGGGTGAGGTTTTTAATTTCTGGCCGATATTGCCACGCGGTCTCTACTGCCTCGTTAAGTTGAATTTCACAGGGTTCATAGAAAAGGACGTCTTGGAGTTGAACCTTAGTATCTAATTCAATCCCCAGAGTGGAATTTAAGTTGTAGACTGCTAGTTCATAAGCATTTTCCGCCCGTATTAAATTATGCTGCAGGTTAGAAAGTTGGGCTTTAATACGCTGTAAGTCAATAGGAGCAATCATTCCCACCTCTAATAGGGTTTGAGAGGTTTCCCAATGTGCCTCAATCTGGGTCATGGCCTGTTCGCTTACCCTCTTTAGACCTTCTGCCTGTAACACTCCATAATAGGCCTGAGTTACTTGATAGATAATCTCCTGCCTCTTCTTTTCCAGGTCATTTAAGGTAATGGAATAAGCGGATTCTGCCTGTTTGATAAGCGACTCAAATTTGCCCCCACTATACAGCACCTTAGAGATGCTTACTGAAATTTGGGGAATGCCGTAACCTGTAGAAAAAAGATAACTAAAATCACCCTCTCCTAAACTTTCCGGCGTAGGTGTCTCACTCATCCTGATATATCCGCCCTGTAATTTCAGGTTAGTTTTTTTGGCTCCTTCTGCCTCTTCGACTTGTGCTTCTTTTATCTCTGCTGAGGTTTGGGAAATTTGGTAACCAAGATTGTTTTCTAGGGCAAGCTCAATGCTTTTATTTAAATCTAAAGTAAGAGTTTCCGAGGCGAAAATTCCTCCCGAGTTAAACCAGATTAACATTGCGATTAAAAGCCAGAATAATAAAAAAAATTTTTTACCTTTTATCACTTTTACCCACACCTTACTTCTGCCTCCCTTTCTTTTATCCGGGTCCTGCCTCTATTTGGTTAATAGATTTGGTGGTTTTACCTAATATTTTTCTTTCGTTCCTCTTTTTAATTTTTAAAACCGAGCTATATTATAACTGACTGGTCAGTCGAATGTCAAGAAAAATTAGTTAGTATTCTAAAATGGTACTATAATTCATTTGATGACCCTTCGTCCTCTCCCTTCCAGAGAGGGAGTGAAGGGTCACCTTATCAAGGAAGGAAGTTTCGCAGGGTTTGTCTCTAAAAGAAGGTACTTTTAAAAAGAAAATTCTGCTATAACGATTGCTCTTACTATGATTGCCTCGGGGGATATAGGTGTCGTTGCTACACCTGCCGCCATTTCTCTTGTCAGCATAGTATTTTCCGAACGGGAGGGGGTGTAAGAGGTTCTTTCCTCTCGGATGCTGTACAATTGTTGTATAGTCTCACCGGCACCTTCGGCAATGGCCTCAGCTTTACGGCGGGCTTGCTTGGTGGCCATAGTTAGGGCCTGGAACATTAATTCTTGAGGATTACTAAGTTCAAAATTAATGTAATTTATGTTATTGGCACCAGCTTTTACTGCTAAGTCAATTATTTCCCCCACCGTATCTAATTGAGTGGTGGAGATTAACATTTCATTAGTTGCCTGGTAATAAATCTTCTCCTGTTCAGTTTCAGAATCTGTTTTCTGACCTTCCCGATAACTGTATAACCTATAGGAAGAGGTTTTTATATTATCCTCCTGTAAGCCATAATCTAAGAGAGCATCCAAAACCACCTTAGCCAACCTGGCGTTTTCCTCTACTGCCTCTTTTGATGATTTGCTGCGAGTTTCAATGGCGAGACCTATCTTGGCCAGATCAGGTGGGGCAGTTAGCTCTGCTTCTCCATAGGTCTGAATAATATTTCCCTCTTCATTAGTAGCATAAGCGGTTAGGTTTAAGGGGTAACTAAAAAGAACTATTAATGCTAATACTGCTATAAAGAAAAAGATAAAAAAAGTATTTTTTTTGCTCATTACTTACGCCTCCGGTTCATATATTTTTTATTTTGCCGATCCTCAAAAGAGGATATTTTGCAAAGATTATAATAAACTTATCATTTTTATGGATAAAGGTAAACTATATATTATGATTATAACCCAAAAANNTATATGTAGTGTCCTAAAAAATAATTTCAAGCTTTTTGGGGGATAATCATATTATTAGTAAGTAGCTAACCTTTCCAAAAAAATTGGATACCCTCTTGACTTTTTGGACTAAAAGATATAGCCAAATACAAATAAATATATTAAGGCATGGTATACTACAACCAGTAGAGAGATTTAAAAAATTAAGGGAGAAGATAAAAGGTGATATTTAAAGTCTTACTCCCCGTTTTTAAGTAACCTAACTAGACTAGATGGTTAGAAAAATTTATCCAAGAAGGAGGAAATAGATTAAATGTTACATAATATCTTGGCTATATTGGGAGCTATTTTTCTGATTATTCTTGCTTTTCGTCTTTTCCCGGGAATTATTGCTTTTTTGTTTACCGCGGGAGCTGCCCTTCTATTGATATTGCTATTTCTGGGGATATTCAGTTTTGCTCCTATTTTAATTTGGATAGCTCTAATTATTCTTCTTCTCCGCTTGATTTTTGGAGTTAAATAAGAGAGGAGAAAGAGGGGAGAATTTTCTATGGTGAGCTACTTTTTTTCGCTACCTTTGCACTTTCCCTCCGGAGAGGACCAGCTTGCTGCTAAATTCTAGGTCTTCAGTCAAACTTTGGAGGTCCCAACCTAAGCGTTTAATACAGGGAACAGTAATCAGTAAACCGGTTCCGCCCAAGGTAGCTGATAATCCCCAATTAGCTCGAGCTAATTGCCAGAAGCGATTGCTATACCAATAAGCTAAGGTATAAACCTTGGTAAGCCAGGAATCAGAAAAATTTTTGCTATCCAGGTAGCCCTGAACTGCCTCTGCCTGGGGATGAGCTTCTAAATAATCGTTCATTCGAGATAGAAAACGAGGGTCGGCTAGGTTATCCGCATCAAAGATTACTACTGCTTCGTATTTATCCAGCGGAATTTGGCTCAAAGCCCAACGAATATTCTGAGTCTTCCCTTGCCGGAGAGGATCGTTACGCCATAAAGGTATTCCCCCATATTGTTCCACAATTTCTGCTGTAGCATCACTACAGGCATCACAAGCCACGTAAATATCAAAGAAGTTTCGGGGATAGGTTTGTTTATTAAGGCTATCTAATAGAGAACCAATAACCTTCTCTTCGTTGTGAGCAGGAATTAAGATCACCAAGCGCCGCAAGGAAGAAGCTGAAGGCAGAGGTTTTGCTGGCCAAAAACCGCGAAAACTTATGAAAACTTGGTATATCCCATAGAGGCAAAGAAAGACAATTACCCCTTGGATAAAATTAAGTTCCAGAGACTGAACTTTAGGAAAAAATAGCCAGGGCAATATACCACCTCCTCTTCTAAAAATCAAAAAACTTACTAAGTAGCAAATGTTTTAGGAAAATGCTACATCTACAAGATATTCAAGGGGAATTCTTCCCCTTGAGAACCCCTGAATTAAAAGCAAAATATATTGTTACTTATTTAATAAAAATAATCATATTATCTTATAGTATCGAAATTTTTTGAAATTCCGATACTATAAGATAATCAGGGGCTTCGCCCCCTGAAACCCCTCAATCGTTAGTATTTAGTATTGAGTATTTAGTTTAAATGTTAGTTAAAAAAATAAAGAAAAATTCCTTTTTAAGAAATGCATACCTTGTCTTGCTAAATTTTTTATAACAAATCAATCCTTTATATTTAGGTATCAGAATTATTGAAATTCCGATACCTAAACATATAAACACAATAATACTACCAAAAAGACCGAAAAGCAATCAAATAATGTGCGCGGTCCTGATACAACAACGGCACAGCCTTGCCTTGACAAGAGGGGATATTAAAACTTATAATTAAGACGACAAAGTAATGTAATGTAATGTAATAGGTAATAAAGTAGTACTATAAATTTTAGCATAATACATAATAAATAATTAATAGGTAAGGCAAAATATTTAATAAGGGGCTAGTAGGTAAGCATTGCTTCCAGAGAGCTGATGGCTGGTGAGAATCAGCAAGTAAGTTTATCGAATTCCACCCCTAGGATAATTTTACGGGAAAGGCAAAATATCTAAAATATACCCTTAAAGCGGGTTAGAGTTAAGAAGGTTTAATGAAGAATAGGGTATTCCTATTGAAATGGGGTGGCACCACGTGAGTAAACTCTCGTCCCTAGCTAGTAAGATCTAAGCTACTATCTGACGAGAGTTTTTTGTTTAATCTAAAGAGAAGGAAAAGATATAGACATTAATATTTCTTCCCATCCCTCCTTTTTTTTGGGGAACAGGGAGTAGGAAGGAGTTGAAAAAGGTAATAAAGACTTATGAAACCATTTGAAATAATTGATCACACTGCTGATATCGGTTTAATCGCCTACGGTCACAATAAAGAAGAAGTCTTCGAAAATGCCGCGCGCGGAATGTTTGAAATTATGGCCGGAGGAGAAAAAAGTTTTAAAGAGGACTTTTATGATAAAATAAAGGTGGAAGCAGACCAATTAGAAGATTTATTTTTTGCCTGGCTTAGTAAATTATTATATCTTGCTGAAACCAAATTAGTAATTCTTAATCAATTCCAGATAAATAAATTAACCGATTTTCAGCTTAAAGCGGAAGTGAGGGGGGCAAAAATCAATCCTCCTTACGTTAAAATAGAAAAAGAGATAAAGGCCGTAACTTATTATGCTTTAGAGATTAAAAAAGATGAGGAAAGCGGGCTCTGGAGAGCGCGGGTAATTTTTGATCTTTAACTATAATAAGTAAAAAGTAATGAGTGATTAGTAATGAGCAAAGAAGTTAAAGATAGGAGTTCGATTCATCGAACCTCCTGATTAATCTATACACCCCATCTCTACCATCATCCTTATAAAGGAGGGGAAGAAAATGAAACAGGTATGGAGTGGACCTTTAAATAAAATAGATGAGTATCGCTGGGAAATTCCCCAGAACTATAAGCCGGGAATGAGAGTCCCTGGTCTTATTTACGCCTCTTCCCGTTTGTTAGAAAAGATACGAGAGGACCAGGCACCGGAGCAGGTAGCTAATGTAGCTTTTTTACCGGGAATTGTGGGGTATTCATTAGCTATGCCGGACATCCACTGGGGCTATGGTTTCGTGATCGGCGGAGTAGCCGCTACCTCCTTAGATGAAGGGGTAATTTCTCCTGGCGGAGTTGGCTTTGACATAAATTGCCTTTCTTCAGCTACTTCAATTTTGCATCCTCACGGTTATACCCTAAAAATTGGAGAATTGGAAAAAAAATGGTTGGAAGAAAAGGTAAGCTGTTTTGATTTCAAGAAAGAAAGTTTAGTCCATAGTGAAATTGTTAATTTTTTTAAAAAATTTCCTGATAATAAAGTTTATAAAATAACTACTAAAAACGGTAAAACTATAGTTGCTACTGATGACCATCCTTTTTATACCAGAGATGGGATGATCGCTTTGGGGAATTTAGAGGTAGGAGACGAAGTGGCTATTTATCCTTTTGAAGGCGTTGCTTATGAAGAACCAAGCAATGAAATTATCCTTGATGAAGAAAAAGTAAAAGAATTACTTCTAAAATTGGGGAAGGGGAATAAGGGGAATGGTTTAAATCAAATTATATCTCATTTAAAAAAGAGAGGTCTCTTACCTTTAAGATATAATTCTCCGCAATTACCTTATATCTTAAAGATAATGGGATATGTATTTGGAGATGGAAATGTTCATTTTGTCAATAAAAAGGGGAAAGGAGTAACCAGTTTTTATGGTAAACCCGAAGATCTTGAAGAGATAAGAAGAGATGTTGCCCGTATTGGTTATAATTGTTCAAGGGTTTATCGGAGAGAAAGAGATCATACCATAGATACTACTCTTTATGGACAAAGTAATTTCTCTAATGAAGAAACCCACTCTAAGGTAGTTTCCAGTAGCTTTGCTATCCTTTTAGTTGCTTTAGGGACTCCTTTGGGGAATAAAACAAAACAAAATTATTATCTTCCTTGTTGGATTTTTAAGTCCCCACTTTGGCAAAAGAGACTTTTTTTAGCGGCATTTTTTGGAACAGAATTATCCACTCCTAAAACCCTTTTAAACCATAAATATACTTTTTATAGCCCAATGGTTTCTATGAACAAACAAGAAGAATTTGTAAAAAGTGGTAGAAAATTTTTAGAAGATCTATCTGCTCTATTAGATGAGTTTGGAATAAGAACTCAGAAAATAAGTCAGAGAATTGAATACGTAAACCAAGAGGGGAAAATATCCCATAGGCTTCGATTGATACTTTCTGGTCAGGCCCAGGATTTAATTAATCTTTATGGCAAGATTGGTTTTGAATATAATAAAAGGCGGAGTTTCATTGCTAATGCTACAGTACATTATTTAAAAGTTAAACAATTAATTATTAAAAAAAGGAATGAAATTGCGATTCAAGCCAAAGAATTAAACACCAAAAAAGGATTAGGAGCAAAAGCTATTAGCAAGCAGCTTGATTCTCCATATGTTAATTTCCGATTTGTTGAACGTTCAGTTTATGAAGGTAGAAAAACTTCTCCTCGAATTAGTTTCAATACTCTCTCTTTTAAAGATTTTATAAAGATAAAAACTGAAGGATTAGGTTATTCTGGAATGTTATGGGATGAAATTATAAGCAAACAGAGGGTAGATTCTAATGATTATGTTTATGATTTCACCGTAGAACATCCTCACCATAATTTTGTGGCAAATAATTTTGTAGTCTCAAACTGCGGGGTACGATTGGTGAGGACTAATTTGACCCCAAAAGAAGTAAAGCCCAAGATTGAGCTTTTAGTTGATGAACTGTTCCGGGCTATCCCCTCGGGTGTGGGTTCTAAAGGGAAGATAAAAGTAACTTACCACGAAATGAGAGAGGTTTTAACCAAAGGTTCGAAGTGGGCTATAGAGAGAGGTTTTGGCTGGGGAGAGGATGCTCAGCTTACCGAAGAGGAAGGGTGTATGAAAGGGGCTAATCCTGAGCTGGTTAGTAAGCAGGCCTTAGAAAGAGGAAAACTTCAATTAGGCACTCTCGGCTCTGGTAATCATTTTTTAGAGATTCAGGTAATAGATAAAGTGTACGACCCTGAAATAGCCCGAGAGTTAGGATTGGAAGAAGGTCAGATTACCGTAATGATTCATACCGGTTCCCGAGGATTAGGACATCAAGTATGCACTGATTACTTAGTAGTTATGCAGAAAGCCGTAAGTAAATACGGGATCCAGCTTCCCGATCGACAATTAGCTTGTGCCCCTTTAACTTCTCCAGAAGGGGAAAATTACTATGCCGCGATGGCTTGCGCCGCCAATTATGCCTGGGCTAACCGACAATGTATAATGCACTGGACTCGAGAGGTTTTGGCTAAAGTTTTCCAAACTACCCCCGAAGAATTAGGATTAAAATTAATTTATGATGTAGCCCACAATATTGCTAAAAAGGAAGAACATAATTGGGGAGGGAAGAGAGCAAAATTATGTGTACATCGAAAAGGGGCTACCCGAGCGTTTCCGCCCTTCCATCCCGCGATCCCGGAGAGGTACAAGAAAATAGGTCAGCCAGTTTTAATCCCAGGGGATATGGGACGTTACTCTTACGCATTAGTAGGAACCGAAAAGGCGATGGAAGAGACTTTTGGTTCAACCTGCCATGGGGCAGGTAGAGTGCTGAGCAGGACCTCTGCTAAAAAACAGTCCCTTGGTAGAGATATCGAGCAGGAGCTAAAGGAAAAAGGAATAGTGGTCAGGGCAGAGAGTCGGGGGACTCTGGTGGAGGAAATGTCTGAGGCCTACAAAGATGTAAGTGAAGTAGTGGAGGTAATGCACGAGACAGGTATATCTAAAAAGGTAGTACGAATGAGACCGTTAGGGGTAATAAAGGGATAAATGATTAGTTAGCAAACTAACTAATCAGTAATGAGTAATAAGTAACCAGTAATAAGTAGTAAAGAAACGATTAAGAATAGGGAGAAGGAAGTAAGTAGCAATGAGCAAGGAAATAAGAAATCATAAAGATTTGGAAGTTTGGAAGAAAAGCATGGATTTGGTCGGCAATATTTACCAAATTACTGAGTCTTTTCCCCACAAAGAACTTTATGGTTTAACCAATCAAATAAGAAGATCAGCGGTATCTGTCCCTTCAAATATTGCTGAAGGTGCTGCCCGAAACTCCAAAAAGGAATTTATCCAATTTTTATACATAGCTTTAGGATCATTAGCTGAACTTGAGACACAAATTATTATTGCCAGCAGATTAGAATATTTATGCCACTTAGATACTATATTAGAAGACCTTAAATTTGTACGAAAATTGATAAATGGATTAATCTATTATCTAAAAAAATAATTTCAAATACGGTCTTTACTTGTTACTCTTTACTCATTACTATATTTTAAAAGAGGAGAGAAAACAATGTTGGATATAAAATTTATACGTTCGAATCCAGAGAAAGTAAAAGAGGCTTTAGAAAAAAGAAGAGAAAAGATTGATCTGGAGGAGTTATTGGAACTTGATCAAAAAAGAAGAGAATTATTAGTAGAAGCAGGTTCCTTAAAAGAAAAAAGAAATGCGGTGAGTGAAGAAATTGGCCAATTAAAAAAGGAAAAAAAAGAGGCGCAAGAAAAGATTTTAGCGATGAGAGAAATATCCGCCCGGATCAAAGAATTGGATAGCCAGGTAAAAGAGATAGAAGAAAAAATTAATAAACTTTTACTGGAGATTCCCAATATTCCTCACCAGAGCGTTCCCCTGGGGGAGGATGAAAAAGATAATATAGAGATAAGAAGGTGGGGAGAACCTCGTCAATTCAATTTTACCCCCCTACCTCATTGGGATATTGGCGAAGCCTTAGACATCCTTGATTTTGAGCGGGGAGCAAAACTAGCTGCCGCTCGCTTCACTGTCTTAAAAGGGCTGGGTGCTAAGTTGGAAAGAGCCTTAATTAATTTTATGCTCGATCTTCATACCGCCGAGCATAGATACAAAGAGATATTTCCTCCTTTTTTAGTTAATGCGGAGACCATGACCGGTACAGGGCAATTACCCAAGTTTGAAGGCGATTTATTTAAATGTGAAAATGGTCTCTATCTGGTACCCACTGCCGAAGTCCCCTTAACTAATCTCCATCAGCAAGAGATTTTAGAGGAAGACAATCTGCCTCTTTATTATACGGCTTATACGGCCTGCTTTCGAAAAGAAGCTGGTTCCTATGGCAAGGATGTGCGGGGTCTAATCAGACAGCATCAATTTAATAAAGTAGAGCTGGTAAAAATCTGTCGACCTGAGGAATCTTACCAGGAATTGGAAAGTCTGACTCAGGATGCTGAGGAAGTCTTAAAGAGATTAGAACTCCCTTATCGGGTGATCGTCCTTTGCACTGGAGATATGGGCTTTTCTTCCGCTAAAACTTATGATCTGGAAGTATGGTTACCGGGCCAGGGAAGATACCGCGAAATCTCTTCTTGTAGTAATTGTGAGGACTTTCAAGCTCGCCGAGTAATGATTAGATACCGTTCCAAAGATAAAGAAAAAGTAAATTTTGTCCATACTTTAAATGGGTCGGGTTTAGCAGTGGGCAGGACTCTCGTAGCTATATTAGAAAATTATCAACAGGAAGATGGTAGTGTGATTATCCCTCAAGCTCTTCGCTCTTATATGGGAGGAGTAGAAAGGATAACCTAGACACAAACTAACCCGCTTGATTTACTAAACGCTTAGTTTACCTTTCTCTTTACTGTTTTAACTTTTCTTTTATCGCTTCTTTAATTTCTGGCATTTTGATCAAAGTAGCCATTATGCCCCCTTTAATTAAGGATTCTGCTTGGTCAAAATCAGAAAGACCAATACCTTTTATTCCTAAGGGGACGATGACTACATCTGCTCCTTCTAAGCTTTCCACGGTAATTTTTGCTTCCATAATATCCAGCGTTTGTGAAATTAGGTCAAAGATATTGGGACCTTCCCCAGTTGATTTTGCTTTAGGTTTAAAAGTTGAATTTTTTTCCACTTCTTCTAGATTGCCCGTCTCCTGGTTAGTGATTAAGACAGGACTACGGGGGTTTAAGGTGGCTAGACTAACCGCAAGGATAATATCTGCTCCCATCTTTTGGGTTACATCTACTGGGACCGGGTCGACAACCCCTCCATCTACCAGGTAGTAATCTTGATATTTTAGGGGGGTAAATATTCCCGGGATAGAAATGCTGGCTCTTACTGCGTCTATTACTTTTCCCTGGGTTAGGATTACTTCTGCACCGCTTTCTATATCGGTAGCTACTGCTGCAAAAGGAATCTCTAAATCCTTAAAAGTTTTGTCTTCTAAAGCCAATTCATTTAGCATTTCTTCTATTTTTTTACCGTTTATCAGGCCGGAACGGGGGAGAGTAGGGTCGATTAAAAAAAGAGTACTTCTTTTTTTCATGGAGAGGGCTGCTTCTTCCAGCTGATCGGTAGAAGCCCCAGCCGCATAAAGAGAACCTACTACCGCACCGATACTGCTACCGGCGATTAAATCAATGGGGATATTATAGGCCTGTAGAACCTGAATAACTCCTATTTCGGATAATCCCCGGGCTGAGCCGCTCCCTAAAGCCAGACCAAATTTTAGCCCTTTCTTTTTGCACTCTGCCAACATCTTTTCTAATTCTGGATCTTGCTCTATTCTTAGTTTAATCTTACCATCTTCATCCATCAATATATTATTGGCAAATAGAGTTTCGATATCCGCAAAAGTTAGATCAACCTCCTTATCTTTACTGGTTAATTTATTTTCTGTAGTGGCAAAAACCAAAATAATAGAACTAAACCATAGTAAGAGCGACAAACTAAAAACCAACGTAGTTTTTAAAATTTTTTTAGACACCTTTTACTCCTTAGTATTTTTCTCAAAAAAGAGGATTTTTGGTAACTTTCGTTATATAATAACATACGGGTAATTTTTTCCCAAGTCAAAATATTTTTAATTTTTAGTAAGCATAACCCTAACCCTCTCCTTTTCCTTTCGAGGGAGAAGGGGAGGAGAGGGGTAATTTAGGAGGTTTTCCTAGGAGGAATTCTTCCCCTCTTTAGAGGGGGCGTCCCGAAGGGACAGGGTGTTCCCCTTGAATATCTTATCTATAATCTTATGAAGAATAAAAAATTATATTTAGAAACCAATAATCATTTGCTCAGGTCGAATAAAAAGGAAATAGAGAGACCTTGCCGGTTATCTTTTGAAGTAGCCGTAATCGGTGGAGGACCGGCGGGGATGATGGCTGCTGGCCGAGCAGCTGAATTGGGAGCGAAGGTAGTGCTCCTGGAAAAGAATGAAATTTTGGGAAAAAAATTGCTACTTACGGGCAAGGGACGTTGTAATTTTACCCATAACGAGGCCGACCTTAGAAAATTTGCAGAGAAATTTGGCAAAAAGGGACGTTTTCTCTATAGTGCTTTAGCTCGCTTTGGGGTAAGTGAGGTGATTGAGTTTTTTGCTGTTCGGGGAGTAAAAGCTAAGGTAGAGCAGGGGGACAGAATCTTTCCCGAGAATGGTGAGGCCCACAATATATTAAAGGCGCTGATAAAATATTTAGAAGAGGGAGGAGTCCATATTAGGCTAAAGGCGGAGGTAGTAGGTCTCCAACTAGAAAAGGGGAAAATCTCTTCGGTTTTACTCCCCGAGCAGCAGATCAGTGCGGATAAATTTATTCTCTCTACCGGTGGGAGGTCCTATCCCCAAACTGGTTCGAGTGGTGAAGGCTATCGCTGGCTCGAGCAGCTGGGACATACCATAATTACCCCGGTCCCCGCTCTCAGTCCGGTCAAGACTTCAGAAAGATGGGTGAAAGAGCTACAAGGACTCTCTCTGAAGAATATTTCCCTCTATTTGTTTCAAAATGGTAAGAAGCAAGACCAGCGTTTTGGGGAGATGCTTTTTACCCACTTTGGAATAAGCGGCCCTATAGTTATGGATATGAGTAAAGGTATTGGGGAATCCTTAAAGAATGGTCCGGTAAAACTAGTTTTAGATTTGAAACCCGCCCTTACTTTTCAGCAATTAGATGCGCGGATACAGAGAGATTTTCGAGAATTCAAAGGAAAAATGTTGAAGAATTCGCTCAAAAGATTATTACCTTTATCGATAATCCCGGTAATTATTCAACTTTCAGGTCTAGATCCGGAGAAAAAAGTAGATTATATAACGCGAGAAGAAAGAAATAAGTTAGTTCACCGGTTAAAAGGGTTAGAATTGACCCCCACCGAACTATTAGGATTTAACTGGTCGATAGTAACCAGTGGAGGAGTTGCCCTTCAGGAAGTAAATCCTGACACTATGGGTTCTAAAAAAGTAGAAAATCTTTACTTTGCGGGGGAGATATTAGACCTGGATGGTCCCTCCGGCGGTTATAATCTACAAGAATGCTGGAGTACGGGGTACTTAGCGGGCCAAAGTGCGGCAGAAAGTCTTCCCAACTTTCCCCATAAAACTTCTCCGAAAACAAAAGCGCAAAAATCTTAAAATAAATAATAATTGACCAGAACAGTTAAATTGATTATAATACGACTATTATGATTTCTATAATAATTCCTACTTTAAATGAAGAAAATTACTTACCTCTACTTTTAGATTCTATAAAAAAACAGAATACTAAAGAAGATTATGAAATAATTATTGCTGATGCTGGTTCTATAGATCGGACCGTAGAAATTGCTAAAAAAAAGTACGGTTGCCAGGTAGTTCCGGGTGGTTTACCGGCTAAGGGGAGAAATGCCGGGGCTAAAATTGCGGGGGGAGACTTATTATTATTTCTGGATGCCGATCTAATCTTACCCCCGGGCTTTTTGGATACTCTTTTAAGCGAATTTAAGAAGAGGAACCTGGATATTGCTACTACTGATTTGGATTTTCTGAGTGAGGAAAAAATTTATAAAATTGCTGCTTTTCTCCGTAACTTTTATTATCGGTTTACCTATCGCCTTTCATTCCCCTATATAAGTCAGTGTATTTTAGTAAAGAAAAGCTTTCATCACCAGATAGGGGGGTTTGATGAAGAGGTTAGACTTGCCGAGGATTTTGCTTATATTAGAAAAATGCGTAAGATAACTCAAACTAAATTTGGTTATATAAGCAAGGCAAAATTTTATAGTTCGGCAAGAAGATTCGAAAAAGATGGATTAATTTATACTTTTTTAAGGCTTCTCCTTGCTCACCTTTATATAGCCCTCTTTGGTCCTATTAAAACCGATATTTTTAACTATCGTTTTGGCCACTATGCCAAAAGGTAAAAAGAAGGAAAAAAACAGATGAAATTTCTTCATTTGGCTGATATTCATCTGGGGATGGAAAACTATGGGCGGATAAATCCGGTTACCGGCTTACACACCCGCTTAGAAGATTTTATAAAATGTTTTAGTTTCGCTATAGATCTTGCCCTGGAAGAAAGAGTGGACTTAGTAATCTTTGCTGGCGATGCCTATAAAGATAGTAATCCTAATCCTACTCATCAACGGGAGTTTGCCCAACAAATTTATCGCTTGAGTAAGGCCGGGATTCCAGTGGTAATGATAAACGGAAATCACGATAATCCGGTATCTTTTGGTAAGGCTACTGCTCTCGATATCTTCTCTATTTTAAAGGTCCCGGGGGTAAGAGTGATAACTAAACCTGAACTGTTAACTTTAGAGACTAAGTCAGGTCCCGTTCAGGTCCTGGGTCTACCCTGGCCCACTAAAAATCTCTTTTTAGTCCCAGAGGAGTATAGAAATTTTACCGAAGAAGAAATTACTGAAGAGATTCAAAAAAGAGTAAAGGCAAAAATTATTGCCTCTACCCATTTGGTCAAGCCGAATATACCGGCTATCCTGGCTGCTCACCTGACGGTGGCGGAAGCTACCTATGCTGGTTCGGAAAGGACAGCTCTCCTTGGCAGAGACCCGGTATTTCCTACCTCTCTCTTAGCCCGGCAAGAATTTGCTTATGTGGCTCTCGGTCATATCCACAAATTTCAAGAGTTGAATCCCTCCGCTCATCCGCCGGTAGTCTATTCCGGAAGTATAGAAAGGATAAATTTCGGCGAAGAGAAGGAAGATAAAGGAGTTTGCCTGGTAAATATTGAAAAAGGCAAGGCTTCTTACGAGTTTATCCCCCTTCCTGCTCGAAAGTTTATTACTATCGAGGCTACTATTTCTGAGGGGCAGGACCCTACTACTACCTTATTACAAGAGATAGAAAAATACGACTTATCGGAGGCAGTAGTAAGAGTGTTTTATAATATGTCTGCTGAAAGAGAAGATTTGCTGGATTTTAAAAAAATAAATTCGGCCTTAAAAAAGGCATTTTTAGTAACTACTATCGCCCAGAAGTCAAAACCAGTAGAGCGGATTAAGAGGGTAGAGGTTTCGGAAGATCTGGGGATGCTGGAGGCTATGGACAGGTATATCCAGGGTAATCCGGAATTAGTCCCTTTAGCCGTAGAATTGAAAGACTATGCTCAGCGATTAGAAAGAGAGCTTAAAGAACGAGAGGGGTAAAAGGGGAGAGAATTGATACCGGTAAAGTTGACCTTAAAAAATTTTTTAAGTTATGGGGAAGATGTCCCTCCCCTGGACTTTACCCAATTTCACCTGGCCTGTCTTTCGGGGAATAATGGGCAGGGTAAATCCGCCCTTTTAGACGCTTTAACCTGGGCAATATGGGGAGAAGGAAGGAAATCCAGTCAAGAAAAAAAGGCGGATAGTAGCCTGTTACGAATTGGCCAGAAGAATATGCAGGTAGAATTAGTATTTGACCTGGAGGGAGAGAGATATCGGATTATTCGCAGTTTTTCCCTGGCTAAAAAAGGTCCTCGTTCCAGTTTAGAATTTCAGGTCTTTAACCAGGAAGACCAAAAATATGTTTCTCTAAGTGGCCCCTCTCTTAAAACTACTCAAGAAAAAATTATTCAGACCTTAAGGATAGATTATTCCACTTTCATCAATTCCGCTTTCATCTTGCAAGGACGGATAGATGAATTTAGTCGAAAGAGTGCCCGGGAAAGGAAGGAGATCTTATCCGAAATTTTAGGTCTTTCCCTCTATGATGAACTGGCCAATTTAGCTAAGTCTCATCTTAAAACCGTCAATAATATTATTATGACCAGAGAGTCCAGGTTAGAATATATCGAGCAAGAGATAGTCCAGATTAGTTTTTATCAGCAAAAGATAAGAGAGTTATCGGCCAGTTATGAGGAAGTAGCTCAAAAGATCAAGCAGGAAGAAGAGATAGTTGCTAAGTTAAAGGAAGAGATAAATCTTTTAAAAAACCAGACTAAGGAATTGGAAGAATTAGAAGGGAGAGCAAGACAACAAAGTCAAGAGATTGCTCGAGAACAAAGACAAATAGAAAGAAAAAAGAAAGAACTGGAAGAGCACCAGAAGATTATTTCTCAAAAAGAGAAAATATTACTTAATTTTGCAAATTATCAGAAATTTAGCGCTGAAAATACTGAATTTACCCAAAAATTGCAAGAGATCAGAAAGATAGAAGAAGAAAAAATCCTTATAGAGAGAAAGATCGAAAAGGAGAGAGCTGATTTAACCGTAGAATTGAGAAATAGACAAGATAGGTATAAAGATTTTCAAGTTAAGGTTGAGCAAAGGGAAAAGAATAGATCTCTCCTTGAGGAATTAAAAAGAAAGCTGGAAGAAATACAGTCTCTTCAAGAGGAAAGCGAGAAAATTCGCCAGGAAGGGACCAGGATTAATTTAGCAATAAATACCCTTAAAGGTAAGAGGGAAAGATTGGAAAAAGATAAGCGGGATAGTGAAGAAAAATTACGTTTATTGAGAGAAACTCCTGAAGGAAAGTGTCCTTTATGTGAAACGAAATTAGATGTAAAGCGGAAGAGCAAGATTGAAGACCAGATAAGTAAGGAGATAAATTCTCATCTGGAAGCAATAGAGAAGTTAAAAAAGGAAGAAGAGAGGCTTCTCCACCAGAAGGAGAAATTAGGAAATAGGTGGCAAGAGATTAATCAGCGATTAAAAGAGAAAGATAGCTGGCAACAAAAATTAAGCCGAGCTCATCTGGAGTATGAAGAATCTAAAAAAGCAGCCGAGGCGATAGTCAGTCTACAGACGGAGATTCAAGCAATAGAAAGCTACTTAAAAGGGGGAAAATATGCCCGTAAAGAACAAGAAAAGTTAGAAGAGCTGGTTAAGCAAATTAAAGCTATTGACTATAATGAAGAGCGGCATAGGCAACTTACTCATAAGGTAGAAGAATTACGTAACGCCCCTCTGGAAAAGGCTAAATTAGAAGAGGCTGAAGAGAAGATGGATATTTTAAGAGAAGAGTTAGCTGAATTAGTAGAAAATCAACGGCAAAAAGAATTAGCCTTAGAAGAACTAAAGAGGAAAGAAGAGGGGATAAAAGAAGAATTGAAGAAGCTTCCTCCTCTGGGAGAAAGATTAATCGAGGAAGAAAAATTACTGAGTTCTATGCAGAGGGAGAGGAATAGAATTTTAGAAGAAAGGGGAGGTTACCAGAGTAAACTGGAACAATGCCGGAAGCTGGAAAAAGAGAAGGGAGAAATAGCTCAGGAATTAGAAAAAAGCAAAAAAGAGCGAGATATTTATGAGAAATTAATCCTGGCTTTCGGGAAGAACGGGATTCAGGCTTTAATTATTGAAAATGTCTTACCCGAGATAGAGGAAGAAGCTAATAACTTGCTGGCTAAACTTACCAATAATGGGACTCAAATAACCATAGAATCACTCCGTGATTTGAAGAGTGGAGGGATAAAAGAAACCTTAGATATCAAGATAAGTGATGAATTAGGAAGGCGGGACTACGAATTGTATAGTGGCGGAGAGGCCTTTCGGATTGATTTTGCTTTAAGGATTGCCCTCTCCAAATTACTGACCAGAAGGGCAGGTACCAGATTGAGGACTCTAGTTATAGACGAAGGATTTGGGACGCAAGATGAGGAAGGGATAGATAATTTAATACAGGCTATCCAGTCGATTAGCGAGGATTTTGATAAGATATTAGTTATTACTCATCTGGAATCATTAAAGAATGCCTTCCCGGTAAGAATTGAAGTGACCAAGCTTCCAGAGATCGGTTCCCGTTATGAGATTATAAAAAATTAAGCTAAATTTTTTCCTCCTTCCCCCTTTAGCTATCAATGGTGAGCATAAAATTACCCCGTGGAACGCTGCAATAGAAGCACTAACCGGGTCGAAGAGAGAAGAGCCAGTGGGGTAAAGAAGGTAAAGTTATAACTTTACCGACGATCCCGCTCCAGATCATAAATAATCTTTTCCAGGTACCATTCTTCTGAGTGGTGAGGATGGCTTTTTTGCAAGCTCTTTATATATCTTTTAATAGTCTCGTCAGCGACTTTATCAGGAAGTCGAAGTTTTCGACGGCATTCCTGCCATAAAGCACGTTCTTTCCTACCCTTACTGCTTTTTACTCCATAGAAATATAAGATAATTAAGGCTCCGACAATGGCTAAGATAATCAATCCTTGAGACAGAGACATAAAATCCTCCTTAAGGTATATATTTTAAAAGAACTTCTCAATAGAGGGAGTAAGTCTTAAAAAACAAGGGGGGTCTTTTTATTTTTCAAAAGGAAATTTATACTGCGTCAACCCTAATTCTTCTCTTAAAGCCCTTAGCTCTTGTTGAAGATTCTTATTGATAGGTGCGCCTTTATCTTTTCTTTCTAACCAGGCCAAATATTCTTTTTCCCCTGCCGTATAAATTCTCTCCGCACCAGGGGCTTTTTTAGAGGCACGGAGGCTACGTAAGATATCGCCGGTTATCCTCTTAAACGATTCCAGTTCAGTAAAAAAAGATAGGTTAATGGCCACAAAAAAATGACCTAAATTAATCGGCACGAGTTTCCCTTCCTCTATCCCTGCTAACTGCTTAAGATATTTTCCTTCTTGTAGGGCAGCAGAAAGAATTTCTACTACCGTAGCGTAACCATACCCTTTGTAACCAGCGGTCTCTTCTCCGATTCCACCTAAAGGGAGAAGAGCAGCTTTCCCTCTGGCTAAATCCTTTAAGATTTGTGAGGTATCGGTCCTGGTCTTTCCGTCTTCTCCAATTACCCAACCTGAAGGGATATCTTTCCCGGCTCGTTCATAAACTTCTATCTTCCCTCGTTGGGCAATGGAAGTAGCACCATCAAGTACAAAGGGGAATTCTTCATCCGAAGGCATCCCAAAGGTTAAGGGATTAGTCCCCAGCATATTTTCTACCCCAAAAGTAGGGGCAATAGCCGGGCGGGCATTGGTTCCAGTAATCCCGATCATCCCTTCTCTAATAGCCATTAAGACGTAGTAGCCGGCAATTCCGTAGTGAGTAGAATTTTTTGCTACTACCATCCCTAAACCCATATTTTTAGCTTTTTCGATAGCCAGGGCCATAGACTTTTGAGCAATTACCGGCCCCATCCCGTTGTTTCCATCGATAACTGCTGTGGTAGGGCCTTCTTTAAGGACCTCTATTCTGGTTATAGGTGATTGAACCCCCGTTTTGATCCGATCATAATATATAGGTTTTAAACGACTTATACCGTGGGAGTCTATCCCTCTTTTATCAGCGGTAATCAAAACCTCAGCACATATTTTAGCCTCCTCTTCCGGGACTCCCACTCCCTTGAAGACCTCCACCATAAAATTTTCTAAAGTAGCAAAATCCACCCACTTTACTTCTTCTAAATTTTCCAACCGAACTTTCGCCTCCTCTATTTTCATTAGTTAACGAGTTAACGGAGCACTCGCCATTTCCTTTTTAAACCATTGGAATACTCCCCAGGTGGCTTCTAAATCTTCCTGATTGTATTTAAGGATTTTATTAATAATACTCTTCCTGATTCTTCTATCCTCTGTCTCTACTGCCTCGATATACTTGGCTATAGCCCAATTGCCTCCATATTCTTCCTGGGTTCTTTTAAAGCCAGCAATTTTTTCCACTACTTTAAGGCTATAACTTGGTTCGGCTAAAACCAGAGCTTCCTTAACTAGCCCGCATAGATCAACCAAGTTTTTTAAAACTCTTTCTGCTACTCCTTCTATATCCCCGTATCTTCGTAGGTAAAGTTTTATCTTGGTTTTTTCGTAAGGAGCCCAATGAAGGAAGGGGATATCGCCATAATCTTCGAATATTTTTTGACTGTTTTGGAGAAATTTCTTCCAACCCTGGTAATCGCCCTCTTCTTCGATAGGGGCTAAGGCAGGTAGATAGGGGGACTCCTTTTCTCCAAAGACCTGGATCCCCCAGAGGTATATCTTCTCTAAATCGTCCAGATAAGGAGGGATTCCTTCTAAATCAAACATCACATAATTATTAGAATCGGGTAAATTAATTTTTTTGATGAGGATACTTCTTTTTTCTTGCATCGCCTGGGCTTGTAACAATATCCGCTGGGCTTTTTTCCCTACCTTCTGTATTTTTTCACCCCAGGGTCTATTTACTTCGGCCAGTGAAGTGTCATCATAATTGTCTAATAGGTCGGCTATCTTAGTAATTCCTTGTTCCCGGAGGAAGCAAGCTAATTCTTGATCCACGCCGTATACCAGGGCTACATCATTACTTTTTACTGCCACTTCCCAGCAGATAGGCCTATAGCCACAGCCCATACATTTAGACCACCCTACTGGCGAATAGGGAGGATTTTCTTTTTCTATAAGGTTTATCACTCTCGGTAGTATCTCTTCGGGATCCATCACCTTTACTTCAGTAATATCTAATAAGCGGTTATCTCCCAGGACTACCTCCATCTTTTGCACTTTTTGGCCAGTCATTTTTTCTAACAATAATCCATAAATTTTAATTTGAGCAATCGCCTCTTGATGTCTTTTCTCATCAACCTGTTTGGCTAATTTACAATCCCTGATTTTGTACCTTCCTTCTTCATAGAGCAAAAAATCAGGGATACCAACCACCGTAATAAGCCTATTATTTATGGTTAAATTTTCGTAGAGCACCCCCTGGTAAATTATAGGGACTTTTTCGGTAATATATTTTTGGGTAATTGCCCTTCGTTCTTTCAGATTCCCGGCAGAGGCATCGGCATACTGGCCGAGACTACGGCGATAATTTTCCTCGTGACGAAGTCCTAATTTATATATTAGTTGCTCAAAAGGACCGGGTTCCAACGCTTTTACCTTATGATAAGCGAAAAATAATCTTTTTTCACAGTAAGAGGGGGCAAATAGATTATAAATAATTTGGGCAGATATTCTCATCTGGTCTTTATCCTATTTTCTTTTTTGTTTGGTTCATTTCTCCCTTTAGGGTCTTAGAGTCAGGGAAAATGATTTTGTATTTATATATTTTACCATCAATTATCTGTTCTTGCCACCGTTTTAAAAGAATACCGGGTAAAGAAACCTACTTTTAAATTAGTAACTTTTAGAGAAAAAGATTAACACCATCCTATTTTTAATAATAGCTCAAGGGTATAAAGGGAGACTTTATTGTATATATCTGCTTCTTAAAACCTTGAAACTGGGAGAAGGGGCTTCTCGAGGGGATAGGGATACCAAATTTGGTTTAGAGAAAAGATTTCCTATTTTAGAGAAGAAGTGTATAATAAGAAAAAAATACAGGGCTTCGGGAGGAGCGATTAACTCCTCAAGAAAAAAGGAGATAAAATGATATTCTTATTTTTTTATTTGTTTATAATGGCAATCATATTCTTTTTTGTTATCGGTCTTATTTTTATACCCTATGGCTTTACTGCCTACTCTTTAATTACTTTAATTACTGTTCCTCAGCAGATTATAAATATTGCCAGAAACAAAGATATCCGGAGAAATCATGCCCTGGAACACGCTACTATTAATGTATTAGAAAGGTATATAGGCCAGGGGCTCCCTCTCTCCGGCTTAGCTCAAAAAAATGGTTTTATAATTTCTGGTGCTCCCGACCCTCATTTAGTTCTGGAGGCAGCACAAGAAGGTTTAAAGTTATTAAAGCAAGGAGAGTGCCAGTTAGCTATTCATCGAAAGTGTGGGACGAGTATGGCTATTGCTAATTTTCTTGCTGCCTTATTATTTATAATATTTTTACTTCTGACTGGATATTTTAGCCTATTGGCTATACTAATTGCTCTTTTGGCTGCTAATCTCCTGGGCCCTTATTTAGGCGAATTAATTCAAAAACATTTTACTACCTCTTGTGATGTGGAGTACTTAGAAATTGTGGGAATTCAATTAGAATATAAAACGGCGAGACCTCACTATTCTTTAGTGGATTATGCACCTCCTGGCTATTTTGTAGAAACTAAATACCTCAAATTAATCACTGATTAAAAAATAGTGAGATCCATGCTCGCCTTAGTTAACCGGGCACTAGCTTAGCTTTAAGTTTTAATTTAATAGAGGAGAGTTACGTTTTTGAGAAATAAACAGAAAGGGACAAAAGAAAAAGTAATTGTTTCTTTTACTCAAAAATTGGGTCTAGTGGGGGTTAGAAGTTTGGAAGAGTATATTAAAAAAAATAAAGTCAGGAAAAGTTATGTTATCACTTCCACTTCTCCTCACCCCAACGTAATTGATTATGCTAAAAAAATTGATTTACTAGAGATAATTATCTCTTCCCATTTAAAGCAAGAGGTAGAAAATATTAGAAAGTTGTACTCCAATAACTCAGTTACTATAATTAATTTAGACGATGATTTCGGCGAAAGAAGTATAATGCGAGATGGGCTATAAAGATATATACATAACCACTACCTATTGTATTATAAAAAGTAAAGAAAAACAAAAAGAAGAAAGAGAAAGGAAGATAGAATATGAAGCAAATTGCCCAATTAGATGTTACCGATAATAAGAGGTTAGTTTTATCGGTCGGTGAATTTCGAGGAACAGAGAGAGTAGATTTAAGACAATATGTAAAAACCAAAAATGGAGAAGAATATATTCCTACTCCTAAAGGCATAAACTTTAGCGCGGAATGGATAGATGATTTTGTGAAAATGGTAGAGAAGTTAAAAGAGATTTAAGGGGAACAAAAAAAGAACTATTTAAGGAGAGGTTAAGATGGAAGAAATAAACTATTTGTCTACCGTAGAAGAAGTTATACCTAAAATAAAATCTAAAGGAGCACTGCTCGTAGCCAAATCCCAGGAGGATAAAGAGATGAATGTGATGACCATAGGCTGGACGGCGCTGGGCTATATCTGGAGAAAGCCCATAATGCTGGTTATGGTGAGAAAAAGTCGTTTTACTCACCAGATTATAGAAAAAGCAGCGAGCTTTACGGTGAATGTTCCTGCAGATCTTGAGGAATTTGGAAGAGTGCTAGATTTTTGTGGTAGCAAGTCTGGACGAGAGGTTAATAAATTTCAAGAGTGTAATTTGGCCATTAGCCCGGGGCAGAAAGTAAATACCCCTATTATTAACTTTCCTGGTGTGCATTACGAAGCTAAAATTGTCTATAAAAGTGCGATGAATCCTGATTTACTCTGCCCAGAGTACCAGGAAGATATTTATGCCGATAATGTTTACCATACTTTTTACTTTGGGGAAATAATGGCTTGCTATAAAACAAACCACTAAATAAATTTTATGGTAAAAAGCAAAGATATTAAAAATTTAAGGGCTTGTACGCTATTCTAAAAAATCTTTAAATAAAAAGAAGGATTTTTTGGGGTGGATGTAGAATTAATACTTAGAGCGAAAGAGAAAAAGGAGGTGAGGAAATAGCAGAAGTAACTAAGACCTTACCGAGATAATTTAAGTATAAATTAAAAATTTAAGGAGGAGAAGAATAATGAAGAAGTTAGAATGGGGATTAGTAATTTTTTTGACTGGTTTGTTGATGTTTAGTTTGGTAGGGGGAGCGAATGAGACTGAGGAAATTGTCATTGGGGTATTTGAGCCAATGACCGGACCCTATGCTGCTGGTGGACAGATGACGATGGAAGGAATAAATTTAGCTTATGAACAAAACCCCACGGTTTTAGGTAGACCTATTAAGATGGTTTTGGTGGATAACAAAAGTGAAAAGGTAGAGGCGGCAAATGCCGTTGCCCGTCTGATCGAATATGAAAAGGCGGTAGCTATAGTGGGAAGTTATGGCAGTGCTTGTGCCATACCGGGGAGCGAAGTAGCCAATGAAGCAGGTATCCCTATGGTAGGATGTTCTCCTACCAATCCTTTAGTGACTTTAGGGAAACCTTATGTCTTTAGAGCGTGCTTTATTGATCCTTTCCAGGGGGCAGTAATGGCTAACTTTGCCGTGAATAATCTAGGAGCCAAAACTGCAGTAGTAATTCAGGATATTGCTTCTGATTATGCAGTAGGTTTGTCTAATTACTTCCGCGAGTCTTTTATTAAATTAACTGGTGATCCGAAATCTATCGTCGGCTTGATTTCTTATCAAACTGGAGACCAAGACTTTACCGCTCAGGTAACTTATGCTGCTGGTAAAAATCCCGATGTGGTTTTTGTTCCTGCTGGTTCTTACGGAGATGCTGCTCTAATCTTAAAACAGGGGAGAGAAATGGGGATCACTGCTACCTTCTTAGGAGGAGATACCTGGGAAGCACCAGAGTTTATCGAAGTAGGGGGAGAAGCAGTGGAGGGCAGTTACTTTAGTACCCATTTTGATGCTACAGCAGTTACTACCAAAGCGGCAGAGAAGTTCTGCAAAGATTTTGAAGCAAAATACCAGAGAGCCCCCAGTGCCTTCGCAGCTTTAGGTTTTGATGCTTTTAATTTAGTAATTGATGCCATAAAGAGGGTCGGTTCAGCCGAACCCCAGGCCATTCGTGATGCCTTAGCGGAAACTAAGGATTACGAAGGAGTTACCGGGATGATTACTTTAGATTATAACGGAGACGCCACTAAAGATGCCATCATTAAAACCGTGGAGAATGGTCAATTTAAATATGTAGCTACGGTGCGTCCATTCTGATCAATGCTTTCGGTATAAAATTAAAATGTAGGCTAATATCTCTTACTATAATAATCGTGTACTGTAATAGCTAGTGTTCCATTAACTAAGACCAGATAGTTTGGAGATTTGAGATGGCCACGGGGAGCACTCAATATTATTTGAGTGCTCCCCGTGCAAGGACATTTTTTATTTCATCATGGCAAAGAAACTAAGCGACCGAAGTAATCTCCAGAAATATAACCTAATTTATTTAACCGGGCACTAATACACCAACTAACCAACTAACGATTAATATTTGAGGATAGGGTAAAACAATGAGTTTGAGCATTTTTTTTCAGAATTTAATTAATGCAATTTCTTTAGGTTTTCTCTTTGCTCTTATTGCTATTGGATATACTATGGTTTACGGAGTTTTGCGTTTAATTAACTTTGCCCATGGGGACATATTTATGATGGCTGCCTTTTTTGTTTTTTACACCATGACTATATTTTCTCTTCCCTGGGGAATAGCTTGTTTAGTAGCCATAGTATTAACTATGTTATTGGGCCTAAGTGTGGAAAGGGTAGCTTATCGACCACTAAGAAATGCTCCTCGTATCTCTTCTTTGTGTTCGGCTATAGGAGTGTCTTTTTTATTAGAAAATTTTGCGGTAGTAGTATTTGGGGGAAGACCAAAATCATTTTATTGCCCTGAATTTTTTACTAAAACCTTTATCCTGGGAGGAGTTCGAGTTCTCGGCATTAATTTTGTTACCCCTTTAGTTTCGATAGTTTTTTTATCCCTATTAAGTTATCTGGTCTATAGAACTAAAAACGGCTTAGCTATGCGAGCTATTTCTAAAGACTTTGATACCGCTCGGTTAATGGGTATCAATATAGATAGAACCATTTCCTTTACTTTTATGATAGGCTCAGGATTAGCGGCGGTGGGGGCTATACTATGGGCCTCGCGTTACCCCCAGATTTGGCCCTTTATGGGAGTATTTCCTGGCTGGAGGGCTTTTACTGCTGCCATTATCGGTGGAATTGGCAGTATTCGAGGGGCAATGGTAGGAGGTTTTTTAGTAGGATTTATAAGTATTATGTTAGTGGCCTTTTTACCGGAATTAGCCGGTTATAAAGATGCCTTTATCTTTATAGCTTTAATTCTGGTATTATTGTTCAAACCAGAAGGATTATTTGGAGAGGAATAGGCAGGTATAGAAAGATGAAGGGAAAAAAGAAAGATTATTTGTTATTGAAAATTGCTACTATTTTCTTAGTAATTTTATTTCTCTTTATTGCCCAAAGAAGTTTTGATGCTTATATCCTTAGAATTTTGAACTTATCCGGCATCTATGTTATTTTAGGAGTAAGTCTTAATCTAATTAATGGTTTCACTGGACAATTTTCTCTGGGGCACGCCGGTTTTATGGCTATCGGCGCTTATGCCTCTGCTCTTTTATATATGTCTCCAGAGCTAAAAGAGGTAAATTATTTTATCGCCCCGCTTATCTGGCCCTTTAGTGTTATTCAGGTCCCCTTTGTTTTTTCGCTTATATTTGCCGGTTTGCTTTCCGCGGGAGTAGGTTTTTTAGTAGGGGCACCTTGTTTACGTTTAAAAGGCGATTATTTAGCTATTGTCACCTTCGGGTTTTCGGAAATAATAAGAGTATTATTCAATAATTTACAAAGTATTACTAATGGGCCTTTGGGATTGAAAGGGTTACCTACCTATACTAATTTATGGTGGAGTTGGGGGATAGCTATATTTACTATCTGGTTTATCAAAAATTTAGTTAATAGTAGTTATGGTAGGGCCTTAAAATCTATCCGCGAGGATGAGGTAGCGGCAGAAGCGATGGGGGTAAACCTCTTTTACCACAAAGTGTTATCTTTTGTAGTAGGAGCTTTTTTTGCGGGTATTGGAGGGGCTCTTCTGGGAAGCTTATTAATGACTATTGATCCTAATAGTTTTGGCTTTGCTATGACTTTCCAAATTATTATTATTGTTATTGTGGGAGGTTTAGGTAGTATAGCTGGCTCAGTAATAGTCGGTATTTTGTTTGCTATTCTGATGGAAGTATTAAGAGCAGTAGAATCACCAATGAATATCTTAGGATTAAAGATACCAGGGATACCGGGAATGAGAATGCTTATCTTTTCAATTTTATTAATGATCGTGGTCTTATTTTTTCAGCAGGGGCTTATGGGAACCCGAGAATGGTCCTGGGAATGGTTGCATCATAAATTGACGCGAACTAAAAAAGAGTTAGAGGAAGGAAGTTAAAAAAGAGATGAGTATCTTAAAAGCGGATCATCTTACCATTAGATTTGGAGGATTAACTGCTGTCTCTGATTTTTATTTAGATTTAGAGGAGGGGGAATTAGTGGGTTTAATTGGTCCTAATGGGGCAGGTAAAACTACGGTATTTAACATGATAACCGGGGTATATCACCCTACTCAAGGAGAAATTTATTTTAGGGACCAGAAAATAACCAGACAAAGCGTAGATAAAATCACTGCTTTGGGAATAGCCCGAACTTTTCAGAATATTCGTTTATTCGCCAACCTTTCCGTAATAGAAAATGTAATGATCGCCTGCCACTTACGAATAAAGTCCTCAGTGTTAAGTGCGGCATTTGGTTTGCCTTCATATTTACAAGAAGAAAATTATATAAGAGAAGAAGCGGAGAAATTATTGAAGGAAGTAAAATTAGAGAATTTTAAAAACTATGTAGCTGGTGGGCTTCCTTACGGAGAACAGCGGAAATTGGAAATTGCTCGAGCTTTGGCTACCCATCCTAAATTGTTGCTTTTAGATGAACCAGCAGCGGGAATGAATCCTCAGGAAACCAAAGAGTTGATGGCTTTTATCCTAGAGATTCAGGAAAAGTATAAGCTAACCATTATTTTGATAGAACACGATATGAAAGTAGTAATGGGAATATGTAAAAGAATATTAGTCTTAGATTATGGAAAGACTATTGCTGAAGGCAATCCTGAAGAGATTCAGCATAATCCAGAAGTAATTAAGGCTTATCTGGGGGTGGAAGCCAATTATGCTTAAAGTAGATAATCTAAACGTCTACTACGGGGGGATTCATGCCTTAAAAGGTATTTCTTTTGAGGTTGAGGAGGGAAAAATTGTAACTTTGATTGGAGCTAATGGTGCAGGTAAAAGCACTACTTTAAAGACTATCTGTTCTTTGGTTAAAGCCAAAGAAGGAAAAATAATCTTTAAGGATCAGGAAATAACCAATCTCTCCACCGAACAGATTGTTAAAAGGGGATTAGTATTAATTCCTGAGGGAAGGAAAATATTTCCTAATCTGACGGTACAAGAAAATTTAGCTTTAGGAGCTTTTATTCGAGAAGATAAAGAAAAGATTGCCCAGGACCAAGAATGGGTCGGTGAATTATTCCCTCGACTAAAAGAGAGATGGTGGCAAAAAGGGGGGACTTTATCCGGGGGTGAACAGCAAATGCTCGCTGTAGCGCGGGGACTGATGTCTCGTCCTCAACTTTTGATGTTGGATGAACCCTCTTTGGGGTTAGCACCTTTATTGGTAAAAGAAATCTTTGAAATTATTCAACAGATCCATAGGGAGGGGATAACTATACTTTTAGTGGAGCAGAACGCCTTTGCCGCTTTGAAATTAGCCGATTATGCTTATGTGCTGGAAACCGGACGTCTTGTTTTGCAGGGTAAAGGAGAGGAACTTTTACAGAAGGAAGAAGTAAGAAAGGCTTATTTAGGAGAATAATATTTTGGTGATGAGGGGAAACTTTTTCCGTGGTTTACCTGTCTAGATTTTAGAAAGTATAATTAATTACAATAATTGCTATACCTTAAAATTAGGAATTGATTGGTTATAAAAAATTTAGAAAGACAAGATATTCAAGGAGGAAAATTCCCCTTGAATATCTTAATCAATTTATAGTAATTAGCCAGGAGGTTTTTTTAGCGTTACTCCCTGTTTTACCTAAGGCGTTAATACTAACAATGTAGGATTTTTTAATTAAAGGTTGGAGGGGAGTATAGGAAATCTCTCGATTTTCGGGAGAAAAATGGTGTTTTACTTTTGCCCCACCTAATTTCATACTCAAACTTTTTTCTTCAATATTGCTGCTATCTTCTAAAATTGCCCCAATTTTAACGTGCTGATCACTAAGGACTGCTCCATCAGGAGGAAAGATTTTAGAAGTAGGGAGGGGTTCTTGGTTTAACACTTCGATAAAAGAAGTGAAGGAATTATTTCCGTAGATAATTTGACGATCGAGGGACCAGAGGTCAAGATTCCCCAGGGTATTATTCATCCCATTGGCATTGACTATTCCTTCATAACCCGCCTGAATAGCCAAATCTTTAATAGTAGGGCTATAAATACCATAAGGGTAAGCAAAAAACTTTACTAGGCTTTCTGTTTTAGTTTCTAAAATTTCTTTAGAGAGAAAGATTTCTTTTTTAATCCGGGAAATATAACGGTCATAACTTTCGTTTTCCTTGTGGCGAAGAAGATTGCTGTGACTTAAGGTGTGAGAACCTATTTCTAGATTATTTTTAGTCATCTCTCTAATCTCTTCCCAGGTGAGGGTGTAAGGATTTTTTTCGATGAAGTCGGTGTATAAAAAGAGGGTTACCGGGAAGTTATATTTTTTAAGAATAGGGAAGGCCAAAGTATAAGTAGCTTTGTAACCATCATCAATGGTTAGGACGACGGGCTTAGCCGGAAGTTGACGGGTTTTTAATCCTTCGAGCAATTGGGAAAGAGAGATTACAGTATAATTATTCCTCGCTAAATAATCCAGCTGTTCTTCAAAATCTTGGATATTAATCTTATAACTCTCCCCTTCCCCTTGAGTGAAATTATGATAAGTCAAAATGGGAATAATAATTTCTTCGGCGAAAACTTTTTTCTCGTTAATTTCAGTTATATTAAAAGGGGATAGGGCGGTAAAGAGAAAAAACAATATAAGGATTAAGCCTCGGCTCTTATTTTTAATTATAGCAGAAAATAAAGTTTTTAGGCAAGTTGGCATAAATTACTCCTTTTATGTTAAATTTTTGTGATGATAATTTAGTAGCCTCGGATTTCTAAGAAATTTGGAGAATAAAAGGCAAACTTTTTAAATTATAACATAATTATGGAGTAGGGACACAAGTTTTAAGGGTAATCTTTATTACCTAGCACGGGGGCAAGGGCATATCTTCCTAACATAGAAGGTTATAGTGAGTGACCGTAATAGAAAGAAAGGTAACAACCTCCCCTTGCAGGGGGAGCAGTTTTCTTGAAAACTTTTTGTGGGTTGCGGATCAGGTAGAGGTACTTCTATAACCTTGAGTTTTGGGGCTAAAATTTATGGATTACCCATTCGATTTTCCCTATGATTTCAAATTCGTCACTTTCTTGGACCAAAATGGGTAAATCTTCTAGATTAGCCCCTTGTAATATGAGATATTTATTTTGCTTTATCACTCTTTTTACAGCTATTTTGTTATTAAGTAAGATTAAGGCCAGGGCCTGGCTGTCTACTTCGCTTTGTTTTCTGATAATTAGAATATCGCCTTCTTCTATCTTTTTATGGGTCATACTTTTGTCTTTTACGCGGATGGCAAAAAGATTTTTTATGGAAGAGGTTTCGAGGTTAAGAGGGAGCAAACCATATCCTTCTTCTATATTCTCGGCAATGAAAAAAGGTTTTTGGGTAGAGATAATATGGTAGATAGGAATTGATGGAGCATTATCTTCGGTTTTTTCGGGAGGAAGATAGCCAGCAAGACGGAGAAGATTTTCTGTTTTAACTTTATAAGCTTTGGCCAGTTTGCTTAGAATTTCTGCCGAAGGCTTTCTCTGGCTTCTTTCAATCAGGGAAATATAGGAGTTAGATATGCCAGTTTTGATCTCTACTTGTTTAGTAGTAAGATTATTTGTTAGCCGTAATTCTTTTAGATAGGGCCCTATTTTCATTAATAAAAATATCCTAGGGGTTTTAGTCTTTTTTATTTTCAATTTTTATTATATAATAAGTAACTGTTATAATTGTAAAAGTAGGCTGAAAATATCTTTAAAGTGTTGACAATAGTAATGTATTGTGTTATAAATCTTACAAAAGAAATAAAGTTTAAACCGTATTTATTATTATGGCTTCTGGGGAATAAATAATGCTAAACCAAAAGGAAGTGGAAAAATTAGAAAAAGAACTGGTTATTTTAGATAAAGAACGAGAGAGACTGGCTAAACAACTATCTACCTTAAAGTTAATAATTTCCGAGATAAATAGTGGTTCTAATATAGACGAAATCTTGGATTTAATTATAAAAAAAGCTGTTCAGCTTGTTGAAGCGGGGAGAGGTTCCTTGATGCTCTTTGACTCTCAGAGTGAGGAATTATATATTAAAAGTTCAGTAAATTTGAGCAAAAAAACTGTGATGAGGGCACGATTTAAGCCGGGGGAAGGAATTGCTGGCTGGGTTTTTAAAGAAGGTAAACCTTTAATCATCAAAGAAGGGGCTAAAGACCCGAGATTTAAAAAACTGGAAAATAACCAAGAAGAATTAGTGAAGTCAATAGTGAGTGTTCCCTTAAAAATAAGAGGTAAAATAGAGGGGGTAATTAATGTAGACAAAAGCTTGAAAGATGAGATTTTTAATACCGACGATTTAGAACTGCTTTCCGCCTTTGCTGATGAAGCAGCTATAGCTATTCAGAATGTTCACTTGCAACAGCAAATGAAGAATTTAGCTATTACTGATGAATTAACTGGCCTTTATAACTTTAGATATTTAATGGAGCGCTTAGAAGAAGAACTAAAAAGAGCTCAACGCTATAAACGACCTTTAGCTATGATTATGGCGGATATAGATCGTTTTAAAGAATGTAACGATATTTTTGGACACCTGGAAGGGAACAAGGTTTTAAAATCTTTAGCCTATGTTCTGAAGGTTAATGTTAGGGAAATAGATATAGTAGGAAGATATGGAGGGGAGGAATTTATTATTATTCTTCCTGAGGCAGGTAAAGAAGAAGCTCAGGAAATAGCCGAACGGATAAGGTCCAAAGTCGAAAAATATAATTTTATGATTAACAAAAAGCCTTCGGAGGAGATTGAAAAGAAATTAACCTTAAGTTTAGGGGTAATCTCTTACTTCCAGGAGGTTATCTCTGCGCCAAGTTTGATCTATAAAGTAGATCAAGCTTTGTATCAAGCCAAACAAAAAGGCAGAAATAGAGTAGAAGTTATTTAATAAGTTCATCTAGGATAGGAAGAATATCTTTTAAGTGAATAACTATAAAATCGGCTTTTTCCGTATCCGGATTATCTAAATTAAATTTATTTATCCAGATAGTAGTCATCCCCACATTTTTTCCTCCCGCAATATCTCTCTTATACGAGTCGCCGACCATAATCGACTTTTCCCCTCGACAACCTGCTTTATTTAAAGCTACCTGGAAAATTTTTGCCTCTGGTTTATAAGATTGTACTTCTTCTGAGGTAGTGATAGAATCGAAGAGAGAGCTAATTCCCAATATATTAAATTGAAACTCCATATAATCATTATCTATATCACTGATAATCCCGAGATGAAGAGGTCGGTGGTGGTTTCTCAAGTAGCGGATGATTTCCCAGGTTTCCGGGAATAATTTTATATATTTTTGGTGATTTTCGAAATATATTTCTTTAAACCACCGGTAATCCTCGAGGGAAGGATGAATATTATACTGGGAAAGTATCCCGGCAAAAGCTTTTTTAGTCGATTCGCCGAGAGGAATAAAGGATTCATCTTCGGGATCGCCATCCAATAAAGTCATCTCTTTAGTAAAGAGAAAGGAATTATACTTGTCGACTAAATCTTCGGGGCAGGCAGGGAGATTATATTTTTGGATAATATCTTTCATCATCTGAAGGTGAGTAACATTATCACTTTCTGCATCCATTAAAGTTCCTCCGAAGTCAAAAAATATGGCCTGGTATCTTTTTACCCCTTTTTTATTTATTTTTTGCATCTCATCCTCCTTTATTTAACGGGGCACTGGTTAGTATTATAAAGGAAAGGCTTAATTAAGTAAAGTAAAGTTCAACAAAATTTTCCAGAGATTAAGTCGAATAAAAATTATACAACCTTTTAAGGGCTCTATTTTTTTCGTCGCGCTCGATTTTGGAAGAAGTAATAGCCTTTTTTAAAGTGTCGATGGTAAGATCATAATTTTTTCTATCCACCGGATAAGGATAGCCATCCTTTCCCCCATGGGCAAAGCTAAATCTTACCGGGTCATTAAAACTGGGGGCTGCTCCGTAAATCAATTCAGCAACCAGACTGAGAGCCCGGATAGTCTGGGGACCTACCCCCTTTGTTCCTAATAATTCTTCGAAGTTTTTGGGCTGCTGGCTATAAGTACTTAAAAATATTTTACTTAACCTTTCGGGATTTATGTCTTTAACCAAGACCTGGTGATGGGCAGGTAAGTTTAAATTTTGTAACTTTTTTATTTCTAATACTAAGTTTTCAGGTTTTTCCTTAGCCAGTGAAGTAGTTACCTCTCTGGCTTTTTTACTCTCTTTGGCGACCATATTTAAGGGTTTACCTTTCCGGTCACAACATATCGCGGAATGGGGTTCGCAGACAAAATCCTTAACCCCTTCTCCTAACCAATGATATCTTCGGGCATAGCGCGTGGAAAGGTTCATCCCCTGTTGCACCACGGTCCACAAACCCTTTTTAGAAAAGATAAAGCAATGGTGATAGAGTGGATAGCCATCTTGAAGGGCCGAGCTATCTACTTTAGCCGCCATCCTGCTGGCATAGATGAGGCTAGAGGGATCTTGATCCAGATAAATTGCTGCTTGCTCGATCTCTAGAGGAGTTTTGCGAGAAGCTCTTCCTTTACCTCCCGCTACGAACAGGCCTAATTCTTTTTCTATCCCTTTTATCCCTTCTTTTAAAGCTCCACACACGGTAGTAGTAAGTCCACTGGAGTGCCAGTCAAAGCCTAAGACACAGCCGAAGGCTTGAAACCAGAAGGGGTCAGAAAGCTTTTTTAACATTTCTTCGGGTCCAGATTCGCTTATCACAAAGATAGTAATTACCCGGGCTAACTCTTTCATCCTCTGAAAGAGCCAGCGGGGAGCCTTACCGTAATGCAGGGGTAAATTAGCTGTTCCGGTGCGCATAATATTCTCCTCGGGTTAAAATGATTACGCCGATTATTATAGTATTATACTGGTATCAATATCCGATTGATGGTTTATTATTTATAGGTTTTCTAATAACTCTTTGAATTTTAGGGCGTTTTTGACGGCGTATCCATAAGCGTCATTATTAAAATAAGCATAAATACTTTTTCCTTCGCTAAGCCAAGGTTTACCTTTATCTGCCCAGCCCTCAAGTTCTCTATCGGAATAATTAGAATCGTATAATCCTTCCCCTCCATGAAATCTAAGGTAAACAAAATTGGCCGTGGTTTTTTCCCTATAAGGCCAGCGCGGGGAATGGGCTATACATAGAGAAAAATTGTAATCTTCCAATAGATTAAAAAGTTCTGGACAAAACCAGCTTTCGTGACGAAACTCAAAAGCCTGAGAGATATTTTGGGAAAGGGGGAGGCTTTTTAATAGTTGACAAAATTTTTTTATTCTCTGTTCCTCAAAGGGGAGACCAGGAGGAAGTTGCCATAAAACTACCCCCAGTTTTTCTCTTAGTTCCTGAGCATGGGCGAAAAATAGCTCCACCACTTCTTCACAGCCGTCTAATTTTTTTATATGAGTAATAAAGCGGCTTCCTTTTACCGCGAAAGTAAAATTATCTGGAGTACGTTTATACCAGCCTCGGAAAGTCTCTTTTTTGGGGAGGCGGTAAAAAGTTATATTTAATTCCACTGTATCGAAAAATTGACAGTAATATTCCAGCCATTTTGCCGAAGAAAGTTCAGGGGGGTAGAATACCCCATCTCCCCAGTGCTTATAACTATATCCACTCGTCCCAATGAAAATATTTTTCCGCATTTATTTGGCCCTTTGAATTTACTACTAAATATTTTATAAAAAGTGTGATAAAATAGAACTAACTCAATTATATCATAATAGGGAAAATAAGATAATGTTAGTAAGTAATTATGAACCGTCAGGCTTAGGAAAGTAAATAATTAAAAGATTAAATGATTTTTATAGATTTAAAAATTCTGGGGGTGGGAAAAATAAATGGAATTAAAAACCGTAAAAATGGAGTATCCGGAAGGGGCAAATATCATTATCGGTCAGACTCATTTTATTAAAACTGCTGAGGACCTCTATGAGGTGATAGTTACTACCGTGCCGGGAGCAAAATTTGGTCTGGCTTTTAATGAGGCTTCTGGTCCTTGTCTGGTAAGGGCGGAAGGAAATGAGCCCGAATTAAAAAACTTAGCTATAAAAAATGTTAGAGCTATCGGGGCTGGCCACATATTTTTGATTATTTTACAAGATGCTTTTCCTATCAATGTCTTGAATGCTATAAAAAATTGCCCTGAAGTATGCTCCCTCTTCTGTGCTACGGGCAATGAAGTGGAAGTAGTGATTGCGGAGACAGATTTGGGAAGAGGAGTACTGGGAGTAATTGATGGTTTTCCGCCCAAAGGGGTAGAGACCGATAAGGAGGTTAAGGAGAGGAAAGAGTTTTTGAGAAAAATTGGCTACAAAAAATAGTGTACTGTGCTTAGGGAAGAGAATACTGGTTAACTAGTTCTCCGGTTAGCCAGTTTCTTCCCTTCTCTTTACTAACGACTAGTAACTAATACCTAAAACGAAAGGAGTAAATATAGTTATGAAGAAAAAACTTTATAGGTCGACCAAAGAACGCATAATTGCGGGGGTATGCGGAGGCATTGCAGAATATTTTGATGTGGATCCTACCTTAATAAGATTGCTCTGGATATTAATTGTTCTTTTAGGCGGAGTGGGGATTATCGCCTATATTATTGCCAGTATTATAATCCCTAAAAATCCAGAGGAGGTGGCTGAAGCTGAAGGAGCTACGGAAGGAAAAGAAGATATAGGAGAAAAGGTTAAAAAAGGGGCAAAAGAGGTAATTGATGAGGTAAAAGAGCGTTTTGAATCAGGGGGGTCTCTCCCGGAAACAGAGAGGAACAGAAGGATTCTGGGGGGTATAATTATAATAGTTATAGGCTTAATCTTTTTACTGAACAGTTTTTTCCCCTGGTTCGGCTGGGGTGGATTATGGCCACTAGTTTTAATCGCTCTGGGTATAATTATAATAATTCAGTCTTCTAAAAAAAAGTAATAAGCAGATGGCTAAATGAAGAAGATAATGAAAAGGGAGTGGCTAGATTTTATTAAGCAGCAAGAGGGAATTATAGCCTTAGCAGCTCACAAGAAACCGAAGAAACCGATAATGAGCTGGGTATGTACCTATACCCCCCTCGAAATAATTATAGCAGCGGGATTTTACCCCTATCGGCTTCTCCCTGCTCATATAGACCCTTCTCTAGCTAATTCTTATTTGGACAGTAATTTTTGTCCTTATGTCCGCAGTTGTTTGGGAGAGGGCTTAACCAAGAAGTCTGCCTATCTGGATAATTTAATTATAGGGAATTCTTGTGATGCGATGCGTCGGCTTTATGATGCCTGGAGACATTATGTTCCAGGCTCTTTTATTTATTTATTAGATTTGCCCCGAAATAATTCTCCAAAAGCTTTAGAATATTATCAATATAATCTCCAAAGGCTGATAGAAGAGTTGGAAAGTAGATTTGCGATAAAGATATCCGAAGATTTGCTCTACCAAGCCATTTTGGTCAGCAATAAGACCCGTAAATTATTAACTGAGTTGTCTCATTTATACGCCAAAGAGAGGATTTCTATTTCAGCGACAGAATTTCTGCAAATAATCCAAGAGGGGATGATTTCTCCTCCCGAAGAGTATAATATTTTTTTAGGAAAATTCCTCGATGATCTAAAAAAGGAGGAAAACATTTTACTTACCGACTCTCAAATCAAAGATAGGCCTAAAGTCCTTATTAGCGGAACAGTAATGGACAATTTGGAAATAGCCCGGGTAATAGAGGATTGCGGAGGGAAAGTAGTATTTGTGGATATGTGCACCGGCGAGAGGTATTTTTCTGAGCCAATCACCCTGGGGGAAACGAAACGGAGTAGGAGCGATCTTCTTAGATTAATAGCCGAATATTATTTAAATAAAGTTCCCTGTCCCCGGATGGTGAATTTAGAAAAAAGGTGGACTTACCTCTTAAAAGTTATTAAAGATTACGAGGTAAAGGGAGTAATTTTTTATAATTTGAAATTTTGCGACACTTCTATGTTTGAGTTACCTGTGATTAGAGAAAGGTTACAAAAAAGCGGGATTCCTACCTTATGTTTAGAAGGGGAATTTGCCTCTGCTATTTCCGGGGGACTAAAGACCAGGATTCAAGCTTTTATGGAGGTACTAGAGTTTGTCTGATGATTTTAATGATGATTTTAAATCTGGATTAATAAAAAAAATAGCTAAGAATTCCCATATTTATGAGCTTGGTAACCGGGGTGCCAGGATATATTTTAGAAAGAGTAGCAAAAGCTTTAAGCTGTGGTTAGATTTTCTTTTTTATCAATTAAAAGAGGCTGGTAAAAGAAAGAGACCAGTGGTCTGGACCAATATTTATACCCCTTCTGAATTAATATATTCTCTGGACCTTTTTCCTATTTATCCGGAACTTATTTCCGGCGTCTTAGCTTCCGTAGGTTTAGCTAATTATTTTATAGAAACTGCTGAATCAAAATTTTACTCTACTGATTTGTGTTCTTTTTATCGGGTAGCAGCTGGGCTGGTTTTAAAAGACTGGTTTCCGGCGCCAGATTTAATTATTTCCAGTGCTCAATTATGTGATGGTTCTACTAAATTTTTTCATAATCTCAGTAAATATTATAATTGTGAGCATTATTTAATAGACTCTCCCTATTATGATGATGAGGAGGCAAATTCCCACCGCTATCTAGTTGCCCAGCTAAAAGAAATTGCCTCTAAGGTAGATAAAATTACAGGACGGCGGTTAAGTCAGGAAAGAATAAATTATGTTTTTAATTTAGCGAATCAGACCAGAGAAGATATTTTAAAGATCAATGAACTTCGAGAAAATATTCCTTCTCCTTTATCGGGTTGGGACGCTATGGCTTATATTTTATATATGTTTTTTTCTTCTTTGGGGACCAAAAAAGGATGGGAATTTTACCAGACTTTAGTTCAAGAGGTTAAAGAAAAGGTGGACCTGAAGAGGGGAGCAATAAGAGAGGAGAAACACCGCCTTCTCTGGCTTCATCAAATAAGGCCTTATTATCCTAACGAAATAATACAAAATCTCCAGGAAAATAAGGGAGTAATTTCTTTTGAAGAAGTAAGTCAGGTCTATTGGGGAGCTTTAAACCCTCAAAGGCCGTGGGAAAGTTTAGCCCAAAAAATGGCTGCTAATTTTGGGGTAGGCCCTATTGAGAGAAGGATAAAAGTAATATATGATTTAGTGAAAAAATATAAGATAGACGGAGTAATTCATTTCTCTCAAAGAGGATGTCGCCAGAGTTGTGGAGGAGCTTATATTATTAAGGACTTTTTACAAGAAAAAGGCATCCCTATGCTCCTCTTAGATGGTGATGGGGCTGATTCTCGTAATTATTCTAAAGGGCAGACCCGAACTAGGATTGAAGCCTTTTTGGAGATGTTATCCTAAAAACTAATATTCTTATATATTTATTATTGTAAATTTCTAAAAAGAAGGAAGAAAGATAAAATGTTGGTAGCCGGTTTAGACGTTGGATCTTTGACTATTAAGGCAGTGGTCCTGGAAGATAATACCATAAAAGACTTTACTATTATTCCTACTGGTGCCGAGATAAATAAACTAACTAAAGATTGTTTAGAGCTTACTCTTAAGAAGACGGGAGATTATTTTAAAGATTTAAAGATTATAGTAGCTACGGGTTATGGGAGAATAAGTATCCCCTTTGCCGATAAATCGATTACAGAAATTACCTGTCATGCCCTGGGAGCAAATTGGTTAAATCCCGACACGCGGACCGTGATAGATATTGGTGGTCAGGATAGTAAAGTAATCAGCGTAGATAAAGAGGGACGAGTAGTCGATTTTGTGATGAATGACAAATGTGCTGCGGGGACCGGGAGGTTCTTAGAAGTAATGGCCCAAGCCTTAGGAGTTAAGACTGAAGATCTGGGGAAAGAGTCTTTAAAATCGAGAAGAAAAATAAATATAAGCAGTATGTGTACCGTATTTGCGGAATCGGAGGTAATTTCTTTAATAGCCGAGGGTTGTGCTAAAGAGGATATCCTTAGGGGATTACATGAAGCCATTGCTAATCGGATTGGAAGTATGGCTAACCGGTTAAGGTTAGAAAATACTATTACTTTAACCGGTGGGGTAGCAAAAAATACGGGGATGGTACAAGCCTTAAAGAAGAGGTTAAAGGCCAAAGTCTATGTCCCTCCAGAACCTCAAATAGTTGGAGCTCTAGGAGCAGCTCTTGCTGCCCAAAAAATGGCGGGTAATAACATTTAGCAAAAGATACGGCAAGGAGTGAGTTTAAAAGTTATGTCTAGGTCCTTAGCTTCCCGAATAAAAGAGTTAGGAGAAGAAATAGGTTTAGAGGTGGTGAAGATTACCTATGCCGGAGCTTTCCCTGAAACAGAAGAACAAATTATCCAAAGCATCGAAAAGGGATATATTCCTAAAGAAGACTATTGTCCCTTTAAGCCTACTCCCTCGGATGCTAAGCAGCTAAATCTGAATAAAATTAGCAAAAGGTGTAATCCCCAAAGTATTCTAAAGAGAGCTAAATCCATAATTAGCGTAGCTCAGGGTTATTTAATAGAAGAGGGAGAGGATAGGCTAGATAAAAAAGGACCATTATTTGGCAATATTGCTCCCTATGCGGTGGCTAATTTTTATTACGAGGTAAAATTAAAACTTAAAAAAATAATTGATTTTATCGACCGGGAAACTAATTTTAAATATAGCTCTAAAAATAAATCCTGTTATGTGTCTTTAGTAGAAAAACCGATTGCCGAGAGGGCGGGGGTGGGCTGGTACGGAAAACACGGGATAATAATAACCGAAAAATATGGTTCCTGGGTAGTGTTGGGAGAAATTATTACTGAGTTAGAATTAGAAATAGATAATCCTGTACCGAAAGATTGCGGAGAATGCAGGCGATGTATAGATTCTTGTCCCACCCGGGCAATAGTTGCTCCCTATATCCTTGATCGCACAAGATGCCTACAATATATCTCGGAAAGGCCGATAAAGGTGCCGGTAGATTTTCGGGATAAGTGGGGAGATAGGCTGTACGGTTGCGCTACCTGCCAGGAGGTCTGTCCGCGGAACGGCCAAATAAAATTTAAAAAATATAGACCTCCCTATGGGTATATTGGCTCCCAAGTTCCGTTGGTACCTTTACTTACTATTACAGAGGCAGAGTTTCAAAATTATTTTGCGGGTAATCAGATAGCAATGAGGTCAAGAGAGGCGATTAAAAGAAACGCGGTCCTGGCTTTGGGGAATAGTGGTGATCCTGAGGCGGTTCGTCCTTTGATTAAGGTTTTGCAAGAGGATGATAGCCCCCTGGTAAGGGGTCATACTGCCTGGGCTCTGGGTAAGATGGGAGGGAAAAAGGCCAGGTTTGCCTTAGAAAAGGCTTTAAAAGAAGAAGATCAAGAAGTAAAAGAAGAGATCGCCACCGCCTTAAGGAGGTTTTAAATATATACAGATTAAAAAGAAGGATTTTAGTGCGAAGATGATTCAAGTAGAAGGATTAAGTAAAATATTCAACGATAAAAAAAGAGGTAAGGTAATTGCTCTGGATAATATAAGCTTTAATTGCCAGCAAGGACAAATATTTGGACTTTTAGGCCCTAATGGCGCCGGCAAGACTACTACCTTACGTATTTTAGCTACCATGCTGGTCCCTACCCAAGGCAGGGTAAAGGTGAAGGGATTGGATGTAGTTAGAGAGGCTCCCCAAGTAAGAAAGTGTATAGGTTTTTTATCTAGCGAAACCGGACTGTATGATCGTTTTACCCCTCGAGAAACGATAAAATTTTTTGGTCGGATTAACGGGGTAGAAGATAAAATTATTGAAAAGAGAAGGGCAGAAATCTTTTATAATTTAAAGATGGAAGATTTTCAGGATATCAGAGTAAGTAAACTCTCTACGGGAATGAAACAAAAATTGTCTATTGCCCGAAGTATTATTCATAACCCACCGGTATTAATTTTAGATGAACCAACCGTCGGTTTAGATATAATTACTGCCCGTACCGTACTGGAATATGTTAAAAAATTTAGAGAAGAGGGAAAGTGTATCATCTATTCTACTCATATTATGCGGGAAGCAGAAAAATTATGTGATATAATGGCGATTATTCATCAGGGTAAAATCATCGCTCAGGGGAGCCTGGAAGAACTAAAAAAGAATTCTTCCTCCCATTCTGATGATTTAGAAGACGTATTTTTTGAATTAATTAAGCAAGGCGAAGTTTAAAATGAGCTGGAAAAATATTAAGCTTATCTTTATTAAAGAATTAGTGGGAAGCCTCCGCGATAGAAGAACCATAATTGCTATGGTAATAATCCCTTTAGTTTTTTATCCCCTCCTCTTTGTCGGGATTGGTTATTTTAATGAATTAGGAAGTAGACAAGCAGAAGAGGCTATTTCCCGGATAGTGATCTATGGTGCAGAATTTGCTCCTCAATTAGTAAAATATCTTCAAGAGGATGAGAAGATGGAGATACTTACTCGAACAGTAAAGGAAGTAGAGGACGATACCCTCTCTAAATTACAAGAGGGAGAGGTTCAGTTGATTTTAGTAATCCCGGTAGATTTTAACTCTCAAATTGAGCAGGGGAAGGTAGGTAAGCTTACCTTAAAATATGATGCGACGGAAGCGAAATCAAAGATAGCTCAAGGCAGGGTTAAACTAATAATTGAAAGATACCAAGAGGAAATAGTCTTGCAAAGACTCTCTCGTTTGGATTTAAAAGAAGAATTTCTTAGGCCATTAGTTTTACAGGAAGAAAATGTAGCTACTGCTGAAAAGACTACCGGTTCGTTTTTAGGACTTTTACTCCCTTATTTAATCATAATTCTTATCTTTGCCGGCGCCATGCATACCGCTATAGATATAACTGCCGGGGAGAAGGAAAGGGGGACCATTGCTACTCTATTAGTAAGTCAAATAAGCAGGTTAGAGATAGTATTGGGTAAGTGTTTGGCGGTAATGTTGATTTCTTTTACTAGTATGGCCTTAGGGCTTCTCGGACTTACCCTTACCTTTTTGACTGGAGCTTCTATTACTGGAGATATAGGGGGAGCAAAATTGGGGATCTCCCTGGAAACTATCTTTTTACTCTTTTTAGTTTTGTTGCCTTTAGTTGGCCTCGCTAGCGCCGTATTAGTAATGGTGGGNNGTAAGTTCTATAAATCAAGGAATAGAACTAAGTGGTAAAATGTTTTTGGTCCCGATATTAAATAGTAGTTTTGTTTTTAGAGAACTGCTGATGGGTAAGATTTACTGGGGTCATATTCTCACTACTTTTATTGCTAATCTGGTAATCGCTGGCGTTGCTCTTTGGTGGGCTACTCATCTATTTACCAAAGAAGAAGTACTCTTCCGGAGTTAAAATAGGGGAGGATGAGAGAGGGAAGTTCTGGGGCAGGACAAACAAAAAACAATAAGTTTCAAAATAAATTCCTTTTTGAATTAAGAATGGATTTTAGAAAATTGGTCAGATGCCGGGAAAATATAAATATAAATAGGAAATATAAGATACGAGGAGGAAGAAGTAATGAACTATTTTTTGACTGAAGAACAAGAGATGATAAAAGACCTGGTAAAACAGATTGCCCAGGAAAAGGTTGCTCCGGTGGCTAGCGAGTTAGATGAAAAAGGAGAATTCCCCTGGGAATTGATGAAGTTATTTGCCGAATCAGATCTCTTTGCCTTATTTGTTCCAGAAGAATATGGGGGGTTGGGCAAAGGGGTTTTAGACTTATGTATAGTAGTAGAAGAATTAAGTAAGGCCTGTGCCGGGGTTGCTGTATCTTATGCCGCGAGTGCCTTAGGGACCTACCCTATTATCTTGTTTGGCTCAGAAGAACAAAAGAAGAAGTACCTCCCAGCTATTGCTAAAGGGGAAAAGTTAACTGCCTTTGCCTTAACTGAGCCAGACGCGGGTAGCGATGCCGGTAGTATTCGTACCACTGCCGTCCGTGATGGTGAGGAATATATTCTAAATGGAAATAAACAGTGGATTACTAATGGTGGAGAAGCGGAAATTTATACGGTAATTGCTCTGACCGATAAGTCTCGAGGTAGTCGAGGTGCCTCGGCTTTTATAGTGGAAAAAGGTACGCCGGGTTTTGGTTTTGGTAAGAAAGAGAACAAAATGGGGATCCGTTGCTCGGCAACGCGGGAGCTAATTTTTAATGAGTGTCGAATTCCTAAAGAAAATTTGATCGGGAAGGAAGGGATGGGATTTTTAGTAGCTATGAAAACCCTGGATAAATCAAGGCCAGGAGTAGCTGCTCAAGCAGTAGGGATTGCCCAGGGGGCACTGGATGAGGCAGTGAAATATGCGCGAGAGAGAATTCAATTCGGGAAGCCTATTTCTTCCTTTCAGGGGATTCAATTTATGTTAGCGGATATGGCTACCCAGATTGAGGCCGCTCGAGCCTTACTATATGCCGGAGCCCGTTATATTGATAGTGGAGCAAAAGATATTTCTAAAATATCCTCTATGACCAAACTATTCGCTTCTGATGTAGCCATGAGGGTTACTACTGATGCGGTACAGATATTTGGCGGTTATGGCTATATGAAGGATTATCCGGTAGAAAAAAGGATGAGAGATGCTAAGATTACTCAAATTTATGAAGGGACTAATCAGATACAGAGAGAAATCATTGCTTTGCAACTAATTAAAGAAAGTGCTAAAGGCTAAAAGCTAAAAGGAAGAGATGAGCCAGAGATAAGGAAGAAGATCGATAGAAGTAAGATATTCCAAATTTAATAAGTAAGTTTAATAAAGATTGATTGATATTGTATTGGGCAAAAATAAATTCAGGGATTCTCAAGAGAGAAGTTTCTCCTTGGATTGGGATAGGTTGTTATTTACTAATAATTTGATATAATAAAGTCGAAAAGAAAAGCTTTACTTAAGAAAAAGATTTAAAGAAGATAAGGTTTTTAGTAATGAAAAACCTGGTTTACTGTTTCGCGCTATAAATTTGTTGATGAATCTATTAAAGAGTTGCCGGTTCCTTTTTTTGGAGGCGTAAAGTGATGGGAAATTTTAAAATTGGTGTACCTCGGGCGTTACTTTATTATGAATATTCTCTTCTATGGATAGATTTTTTGGAGGGCTTAGGAGCTGAGGTAATTGTTTCTAGTCCTACCACTAAAGAGTTACTCGATTTAGGAGTAAAGTCAGCGATTAGCGAAGTTTGTTTGCCGGTAAAAGTGTTTTATGGACACGTAATGAGCCTGAAAGATAAAGTAGATTTTTTATTTGTTCCCCGGATGGTTTGTGTAGAAAAAGGGGCTTATTTTTGTCCTAAATTTTTAGGGTTACCGGATATGCTTAAAAGTTCTCTCTCTCCTCTTCCCCCTTTAATTGAACCAACGATAGATGTGAGGAAATCAGCGACTAATTTTAAAAATGCTTTTTTAGAAGTGGGGAAATCAATTACTAGTAATTCTAAGAAGATTTATTGTTCCTTTATCCAAGCCCAGAAGAATTTTTGGCTCTATTCCGCCGCTAATAAATTAGAAGAGGGGGACCTTAATCAGCTACAAATTAATCAACCTATTAATAAATCTTCTAAGGGAGAGGGAATTTCTCTTAATGTTGCCTTGATCGGGCATTCTTATCTCCTTGATGACTCTTTCGTCAATTTAAATTTAATCTCTAAACTAAAGAAGGCCGGGGTAAATATTTTAACCGCAGAAATGGTTAGTAAGAAGGAGATAGAAAAACAGCTTAAAAAATTATATAAACCCCTCTTCTGGACTCTTTCTAAAAAGACCGTAGGGGCAGCTTTGTATTTTTTAGAAAAAAAGATAGATGGGATAATTCATCTTAGCACTTTTGAATGTGGCGAGGATTCTTTGGTAGGGGAAATAATTAGACAAGAAAGTCATAAATACCCTTCGGTAGCCTATACAGAATTTGTCTTTGATGAACATACCGGTGAGGCGGGGATTAATACGCGAACCGAAGCTTTTTTAGATATGATTATAAGGAGAAAAATATATGAAAGTAACCATACCTAATTTAGGGAATATTACTCTTATTGCGGCGAAATCCTTGTTCGTAAATTTAGGGCACGAAGTAATTATGCCTCCTCCTAATAGCAAACGGACTCTGGATCTGGGGGTAAGATATGCTCCAGAATATTGTTGTCTTCCTTTAAAGATTGTCCTGGGTAATTTTATCGAGGGTTTAGAAAAGGGAGCAGATACCCTTTTGATGGTAGGAGGATGGGGACCTTGTAGATTTGGATATTACGCGGAGACCCAAAAAAGAATTTTAAAGAGCTTAGGGTATAAGTTCGAGATGATCTCTTTAGAGGTTCCTCGCGGGAACCTGCTTCACCAGCTTCATTATGTGCATAGATTGATGAATAAAAATTCTTTTTCTACCCTGATCAAATCTTTCAGGTTAGCCTGGGCGCAAGTGGTGGCTATCGAAGATTTAGAGCAAGAGGCCTTAAGGACCAGACCTCGGGAAAAGATTAAAGGAGAAACCACCAAAATTCTCCAGGCCGGGTTTTCTCTAATGGAGAGAGCCCAATCAGTGGAAGAAGTAGAAAAGATAAAACAGAAAACCCTGAAGAATTTGGAGAGAATAAAGGACCAAGGGAAAGAAGATTTAATTAAAATAAAATTAGTGGGAGAGTTTTATGTAGCTCTGGAGCCCTTTGTTAATCATAATATCGAAGAGAAACTCGGTTATTTAGGAGTGGAAGTGGAAAGAGGAGTGAGTGTCCAACCCTGGGTTACTTCTGCTTTGAATCTAAATTTTTTAAAAGGGGGGCAGAAGAAAGAAGGCCCGGTGGAAAAAGCTGCCAGGCCTTATCTTCCTCACTCCGTAGGTGGAGAAGGACAACCGACGGTAGGAAATGTAGTGTTGGCTTCCGAAAGGGGATTGGATGGAGCTATTCAAGTTATCCCTTTTACCTGTATGCCGGAGATTGTGGCGGAGACTGTCGTTAAAAAAGTTAGTGAGGATCTTGATTTTCCAGTACTTACTTTAATTTATGATGAACAAACGGGGGAAGAAGGATTAGTTACTAGATTAGAGGCTTTTGTAGACCTCTTAAAATCAAAAAAATTAAATAGGTGTCTGACCTAAAAAATTGGTATAATGGTATACTTATATAAAATGATTAGGGGGATTCCTACGACCCCCGGTTTTATTTATTTAATCTAAATCTAGTACCCAGTTAAATAAAATAGGTTAGATTTCTGGAGATTGCTTCGGTCGCTTTCGCTGTCTGGCCATGACCATACAGTCGTTAGTCGNNTCTCCCTCCCCTCTCCCCTCGAGGGAGAGGATTAAGGTGAGGGGGAAGTAAGGTTAGTCATGGCGAGCCCTGCTGAAAGCAGGGCGTGGCAATCTCATAACTAACCCACCTTAGTTAACCGAGCACTAGTACTAGATAATATGTAGGAGTAGGGGAGGATAAAAAAATGGCAGAGTTTTTAGGAGTTGATGTAGGGTCAATAAGTACCAAGCTTGCCCTCATTAATGAAGAAGGGGAAGTCTTAAGTGAGGTCTATCTTAGAACCGAAGGGCAGCCCATAGAGGCGATTAAAAGGTGTATGGAAAAGGTGAGAAAGGATATCTCTTCTTGGGATTCCCTCGAGGTAAAAGGTGTAGGAACTACCGGGAGCGGACGCGTATTAGCGGCGACCATAATAGGAGCGGATATAGCAAAGAATGAGATTACCTCCCAAGCAGTGGCTACTCTTTATCTTAACCCCCGAGTGCGAACGATCTTTGAAATTGGGGGACAAGATTCTAAAATAATAATTTTACAAAATGGGATCGTAGTGGATTTTGCAATGAATACCATCTGTGCCGCCGGAACCGGCTCTTTCTTAGATCACCAGGCCTTTAGATTAAAGATCCCTATTGAAGAATTCGGGGATTATGCCTTGCAATCGACCAATCCGGTAAGGATAGCGGGGAGATGTACGGTATTTGCCGAATCGGATATGATCCATAAACAACAATTGGGGTATGAAAAGAAAGACATTATTGCTGGTCTATGTGAAGCCCTGGTGAGAAATTACTTGAATAATGTGGCCAAAGGGAAAAGGATTTGTCCTCCTATCTTTTTTCAAGGGGGGGTAGCCTCTAATTCGGGAATAAGAAGGAGCTTTGAGAAGGAATTAGGAGTAGAAGTTATAGTTCCTGAACATCATGAAGTTATGGGGGCTATCGGTGCAGCTTTACTGGCTAAGGAAGAGGTAGAAAATACTGGAAAAGAAACCAGTTTTAGAGGTTTTGATTTAGTAGATAAAGAATATCGGACTCGGGGATTTGAATGTGAGGGTTGCCCCAATCATTGTGAAGTAGTAGAAATATTTATAGAAGAAGAACTGGTAGCCTGCTGGGGGGATAGATGTGGAAAATGGTCATTCACTTACAGTGAGGTGGAGGCAGGAAGATAAAACAAAATAGGTTTTCTCTTGAATATCTGGTTGATTTATAATTTCGTTATTTTTCAATATCCCCTATTTTATTTACTGACTTTTTCTAGCCTATTTTTCTAAGTTGTATTATCATTTTAGCTCATTATCTTGAAATAGCCCTTTACCTTAGGTTGATTTTTTATTAAGGAGTAGATACCGCAAAGAGTAAGCTCTGTTGGTCTTAAGGAAGATAGGAGAATAACAAGCAATTAAAGGGGAATACTGGTAAATGAGCAATTTTCTGCTTTTTCGTAAAGTTATAGAGCAGATAATATTTCCTCCGGGGTTTTTCCTCTTATTAATTTTATTAATCTACCTCTTATTAGTTTTAAAGAAGAAGCGGGCAGCTTACTTCTTTCTCTTTTTCTTTTTTATTTCCTTTTTTCTTTTAAGCACCTGGCCCGGAGAATATCTCCTGGTTAGAACCCTGGAGGATGATTATCTTCCCCCTTCCTGGGAACAGTTAAGCAAGGAGAAGAAAGAAGATATGGTGATAGTGATCTTATCGGGAGGGATGGTTCAGGGTTCTCCGGCAGCAGGTAAGGGAGGGGCAGAAATTGGAGAAGTTACTCTGGCCAGACTTTATGGAGGATACAAAGCCTATCAGGTTTTAGGTTGTGATATTTTGTTAAGTGGAGGAAGCGAAGTGGGCAGGAGTAGCCCATTGCCCCTGGCCAAGGTAATGCAAGAAGCACTCCTTTCCTGGGGAGTAGATCAAGAGAGAATAATAATAGAAGATTTATCTAAAACCACTCGGGAAAATGCGGAATATTGTTTAAAAAAGCTAAGAGAAAAAGAAAAAGGGTATGCCCAGCTTATTTTAGTTACCAGTGCCCTCCATATGAAGCGAGCAGTAAGCTCTTTTGAGAGAGCAGCAAGGGACACGGAGATCGAGATAATTCCCGCTCCAGTTAATTATGTTTTTGAAAAGGAATCTTTGAATATTTTGGATTTTTTACCTCATACCGAGGCCTTAAGTAAAAATTTTTATGCCTTGCATGAATGGATGGGTCTGGTTTATTATAAGTTAGGATTTAATTAAAAAAACTTCTCATTGATGTTTTAACCATGTTGTAGTAAAAAAGAGAAGGGAAAATATTTTTAATAGTAAAATTATTCCTAAAGGCAGTAGAAAAAGAATATTAATTTGGTAGTTTACTAGCCATTTGGTTTTGTTTTTATAAAATAATAAAATATGGAACAAAAGTTTTTATGAAGAATAAAACAAAGGAGGAGAAGAAGATGTTCAAGTTTGTTTTAACCCTAATGCTCTTCGGCAGTGTTGTCGGCCTCGCTAATGCGCAGAGTCATTTTGAAACAGATAGTATTACTACTTCTCAAGGTGAGCTGAAAATTACTTTTATTGGGCACGGAAGTTTAATCTTTACCTTTGGGGGAAAAGTTATTTATGTTGATCCTTACGGTGAAGTAGCCGATTATTCCCAACTTCCTAAAGCAGATATTATTTTGCTAACTCACGACCATTATGACCATTTTGATTTATCAGCTATTAAAGCGATTCGAACTGAACAAACTAAATTAATTCTTACTGCGGCTTGTGCCAAGAAAATTTCAGGTGGTATAGTGATGAAGAACGGAGATGTGCAAATTATCGAGGGGATAAAAGTGGAGGCAGTGCCTGCCTACAATATTATCCATAAGCGGGATGATGGTCAACCTTTTCATCCTAAGGGCGTAGGAAATGGATATATTCTAACCTTTGGCGATAAGCGAGTTTATGTAGCTGGTGACACTGAGAATATCCCGGAGATGGACGCCCTTAAGGATATAGAAGTGGCTTTTTTGCCGATGAATCTGCCCTTCACTATGACCCCGGAGATGGTTACTGATGCTGCCAGAAGGCTTAAACCCAAGATCCTTTATCCTTATCATTATGGAGATACTGATACTTCTAAACTGGTAGAGTTGCTAAAGGAAGAAGAGGAGATTGAGGTGCGGATCCGTCCCTTAAGCTAACCTAAACTAAATATATAACTTGACATCT
>DFYM01000001.1 GCA_002383355.1 Candidatus Immundihabitans aquiphilus
GATATGAGATCTTCAAAGTTTTTGTACCCACTGTTGTAAACCACCTCACTCCTAAATTATATATTCTTTCACTCATTATGGTTAACTAAAAATCCCGATAAGTCTGGTTAAGCACACTTTGAATTGCCCTTCCTATTAACCCAGACTGATTATTATATGCAAATTCAGCAATGAGTATATCACCTGCTTTTAGCATCGAAGAAATCCTCCCAGTCCACATCTTTATCGTCATCAGTGTTTATTAAACTATGAAGGCTAAATCTTTGCCAGTCTTCATCAGTCCAATCTAAATAATCGTCTTCCTCTTTACCTAAAAACAGCCGGAATGCCCGGCGCTTATTTATATCCCTACTTACCCGTACATTACAACCGATTAGACTATCCTCAATGCGCTCCACGCCATAAAGAGAGCAGTTATCTAGTATCACCGCGTGTTCTACGCTCACCTTTTCCAAAACACTCAATTGGCCAATGGCTGTATACGGACCAATAAAAGAATCCTTAATAACCGCTCCTTTTCCGATAACTGCCGGACCGCGGATGGTACTGTTGCTAATTTGCGCTTCTTTCGCAATGCTTACCCGGCCCACCACCTGACTTGTTTCATCCACCTGGCCGTTAACCTCATAACGGGCATATTCATCCAGCACCACTCGGTTGGCTTCCAGAATGTCGTCCTTTTTACCGGTATCCAGCCACCAGCCTTCCAGCACCCTGGCCTGCACCTGGCAACCGGAGCTGACCATCTGTTGAATGGCATCGGTAATTTCCAGCTCCCCCCGCCATGACGGTTTGATCCTCTCAATTGCCGCGTGCACTTTTGGGCTAAAAAGATAAATNNTTTAAACTCACTTACCAATTCCCCAACCCCGCCCTGAATGAGGTTGTCCCCTAAAAACATAAGAAAAGGGAAGTCTTCCAGGAATTCACGAGCTGTCTTTACTGCATGAGCCAACCCCCTAAATAATTGGCTTATTGGCTACGGGAATCAACTGTTTGGCGGTAGTGTATGTCAATGGCCGCAAGCGACTCCCGCGACCGCCGGCTAAAATCAAAGCTTTTAAATAATTATCCCAAACTCTCTTGACTTTTCCTTCAATAGAAACATTCTATTCTAGCTAGATACTTTATAAAGAAAGGTCTAAAAAATTACCTGCCATTATTTAAAAATGTTATTGCAGCACATAAATGGTATAATTAATTATTTATATATAATTTTTTAAATTTTATCATTTGCATTTTCCCTGTTGAAGCAGACGGTTTTCAGATTTTACTTCCCATGGATATCCTTTTGTATAATGATTTCTCCAGGGATATGGTTTCTCTAATGTTCCTTCTTTGCATTTTATATCGTAAATTGAGCACAATACTTTTGCAGGAACTCCTGCTACAACTGTACATGGGGGAACGTCCTTGTTGACTAGTGCCTGAGCTCCAACCAAGGATTCCCTCCCGATTTTAACTTTTGGCATTATTATAGCACCAGTTGCAATGACAGCATATTCCTCAACTGTGGGTCCCTGTATGCAATCTGAAGGGGGATGGGGATCGTTTGTCAATACAACATATGGAAAAAGCCATACATAATCTTTGATAATCGACGTTTGACCGATATGCACATTACTATGAAACCTACAATAGTTACCAACTATAACATAACCTTGTATATCGGAAAGAGTACCAACCCTACATTGTTCCCCAAACGTGGAATTTTCCCTGATAGTAACTCTGTGGCCAGTTTCAAATCTTTCTCCAAACATAGAACCCGCATATAGAATACAATCACTCCTGATTATTGAATTTTTCCCTATTTTTAATGGGGGGTTTCGATAGTCCTTTTCGCGGTAGAAAATTGCTAGGGGTTCTCCAAGAATACAATTTGGTCCGATATAACAATTATCACCAATCTCTACGTTCTCGTATATTATGGTGTTATCACCTATGGTAACATCCTTTCCTATCTTCACATTTTTATATATGCGTACATTTTTCGAGATTTTTCCTATAATGTCGCTCATACTCTCCACTGTTGTGTTACTCCTCTCTAACAAACTTCTCAAAAGTTTTGTAATCTCTTATATAATCTTCTTCGTCGTAAAGCTCGGATGCCAAGACTAAACAAACAGAGCCGGAAGAAAAGTTATTTAATTCACGCCAAATCATTGGAGGAACATATAAACCATAGTAAGACCTGTTCAGATAAAATCTTTTTCTTTCAAATCCATCATCCAAAATCACATCAAAACTTCCGTTTGCCGCGATTATAAATTGTTGCAGGTTTTTGTGGGCATGTCCACCTCTTGATTCACCTCCCGGGACATCATAGAGATAATAAACCCTTTTAATTTCGAAAGGTATATGTTTATTCTCCTCAATAAAAGTAAGATTTCCCCTTATATCACTTATTTTTGGAAGGTTTATTATTTTGCAATTTGATAGTCTCATTGTTATTCTCCTCTATAGTTATTTTAAATTATGGAAAATAAAACATGTTATAACCCGACTTTTACAGTTTATGAAAGGCATTAACCTCAAAAAGCCTTTAATATCAAGGACGATGAACTGCTTAATACCTAAAATTTTTGTTATGCTACAAAATGCGGTTCTTATGGTCTATTTTTGTAGCAAGTGGTGTTTAGCAACATAATATATTTAATTTTTTAACGGAAAATGTAGGATTATATGTGAAAATAGGCAATATTTGTGGTTCCATCCCAATTTTGTTCTGTTTCTGTAGCATAACAGATTTTTTGCATTTTTAGGTTCGAAAAGTTTTGATTTTATGCGGTTTTAAAGGCTTTTTATTTCATCAAACTGTAAAAGTCGGGTTATGGAAAATAAAACATGTTATAATTTATCAGAAAGAACGCGCGTTATAAAATCAAGATGTTCCCAGCATATGTGAGGTCCCATTGGCAGACTCAATACTTCCTGGGCTATTTGTTCGGTTATGGGGAATGAACCTTGTCTATACCCTAAGTCAGAATAAGCTTTCTGAAGATGTGGTGGAATTGGATAGTGTATAAGGGTACTTATTCCAGCATTAAAAAGACGCTCTTGAAGTTCGTTCCTTTTAGCAGAGCGAACAACGTAAAGGTGCCATACAGGATCAACATTTTCTGGAACATACGGAAGAATCAATCCAGATTCTTTTAAAACCTTATTATAATACTTTGCAACTTTAGCACGCCGTGCATTCCATTCGTCGAGATACTTTAACTTAACACAAAGAAAGGCTGCCTGAATTTCGTCTAAGCGGGAATTAAAACCTTTCACATTATTTATGTATTTAGCATGTGAACCATAATTGCATAACGTCCGTATTTTTTCTGCAATAACATCATTATTAGTAGTAACAGCACCCGCATCACCAAGAGCGCCAAGGTTTTTGCTAGGATAAAAACTAAACCCTGCGGCGTCTCCAAGAGACCCAGCACGGTGACCTTTATACTGGGCCCCGTGCGCCTGAGCAGCATCTTCAATAACCAACAAACCATACTTTTGTGCAATTTTCATGATTGGTGACATATCAGCCGGTTGGCCATACAAATGAACCGGCATGATTACTTTTGTATGGGGAGTAATAACCTCCTCAATTCGTTCTGGATCAATATTATACGTTCTTTCATCAGGTTCAATGGGTACCGGGGTAGCTCCGGCATAAGATATAGCAAGCCATGTGGCGATATATGTATTAGCTGGAACGATAACTTCATCGCCAGAGCCAACCTCCATTGCTCGTAAAATTAGATGCAATGCTTCTAAACCGTTACCTACCCCAATACAATGTTTAACACCGCAATATACTGCAAAATCCTTTTCAAATGTCTCCACTTCTTTTCCTAGGATATACCAACCACTCTCAGCTACTCGAATATAAGCAGCATTAAGTTCATCCTTTAACTCGTAATACGAGGATTTTAAATCAAGAAATGGTACTTTCAATGTTTATCCCCCTTTTATAGAAAATTACTATATTCATGGTTATAATCTTTTTTATCATATGTTGGTATCATGTAAAATCACGTTGTTGTTCTTTAGGAATGTTAGCCATAAAGTTCAATAGTTCCTTTTCTATATTTTCCCAACAAAAACGCCGGCTTAGTTCGTAACCATTTTTAGATATTTTTATTCTTAATTCTTTATTATTAATTAATTCCTCAATAGCATCAGCTATTGCAACTGAATTTTTAGGGCAAATCTCATAATAATCTTGTTTATGTTGAGCATATAATAGTTTTGTAGATATAACTGCTGTACCGCAAGCCATAGCTTCTAATGGTGGTAATGCAAATTCACCCGTAATTAACATAGGTGAAACTAAAATATCTAAAGATGCATAAAATTTAGCAAGTTCCTCTTGTGATCTAGGATTAACCCAATGAGCTTCAACTTCTGGGCTACCTTCTGGGGGTGGACCAAAAGCACAGGATATTTTAAAGTTAATATTTCGTTTTTTGAGCATATGAACACCCTCTAAAAAATATTTTGTCCCCTTCCAGTAATTTGGTGTTGCTATAACTCCGACATTTAATATATTATTTTCATTCCATTGAGGTTTAAAATATTTGGTCTCTATGCCTGAGTGCACTATAGGAATATTTATATTACTTTTTCTAGTAAGGTTTTCTATTCTACTTACTATTTTTTCGTTATTAGCAAACATAGCTAAACCAAGTTTATAACTATTTTCTGCAAGCTTTCGATATAAAAACTTATAAATTTTTATTAATATATATTTGCATATTGGTTTAAACTTTTGACCGTAATCATAAAAAAACTCGGGCTCATAAGCTTGGCAATAATATAATTTATATTTGGGTCTTTTTGACAACCAAACAGGATAGGCAGTTAAAAAATAATTTGCTATTGCAATATCACATATAGGCATTTTTTTAAAAATGTACCAGCACTTAATAAAATCCCCTAAAATCCATTTGCAGATTATTTTTAATATCGGATTAACTTCCATATAAGTAATATGTATTTTAGTATTAAAATTAATTTTTTGACGCTTTTTATTATTAAAAGAAATAATACTAACTTCATATCCATTATCTTGTAATAAATCTGCTATTTTAAAAAGAACCTTTACTCCACCAGCTTCTACAACACTTAAAATTGGTATTATAACCTTCATAAACCACACCCCATTTAGTTAATTTGTTTAAATATAGATAGTCCTCTTCTTCGACATAATATAGCATATGTTGATAAAACATTTAACAATGATTTTTTAATGTACTTTAGCAACAAATCTGTAAACTATTGATTTATCTATATCATCCATTACATAGCACCAGATACCTAAAATGTAAAATCCTAAATAAAAAGCGATAACTGCAATTCGTATAATAAAATTATTTATAAATAAGCATAATATGACAGAAAGAAAAGCAATAACCATACCAAACATTAACTTTTTTAAGATTCCATTATTAGAATTAAAGCTAATAGAAAAAGCTCCTATCTTTTTAGCTGCCCAAAAAAGTAATAGTGTATCTACTAATGCAATAATAAATTTAGATATGGCTGCCCCATTTAGTCCTAAATGAGTAATAAACCCATACGAAAGACCAAGAAATAACGGGACCTCAAGCATATCAAATTTAGCTTTTATATCTGGCCTACCTAATCCATATAAAAGTATAAAAGGAATTTGTGCTAAACAATTTAAAAAAACAGCAGCAACTAAAATCTGAAACAAAAAAGTGCTTTGTTTGGCAAATTCATCTCCAAGCCAAAAATATAGAATGTCTCCAGCAAAAGTAATTAAAAGCATACTAAGAGGAATCATAATGATAAGTATATACTTTAGTGAACGTAAAGCTAAAGCCTCTATTTTCTTATTTTCGTTAGTTACACTATATCCACTAAAAATAGGATAAAGTACACGGGTGAGGCTGGACGGTATAATTGGTATTCTGGATATAATTTCATATGGAGGTGTATAATAAGCTAGTGCCTTAGCAGAAAGAAGTGCAGCAATTAAAAATCGTTCCAGATAACTTAATAATGGTATCAGCACATTGGAAATTGCGACCCAGCCTCCAAAGCCAAATAGTACTTTAACCTTTTTCAGATCAATAAAGTTTCCTTTTAATAGCGGGAAAACCCTTATAGATATTATTAAAAAAACAAAGAAAACAGCACATCTGCTTAATACCAAGAAAAACACAATACTTATTAAATTAATATTTAACAAAACACAAAACAAGGGAATTGCAAAATTTAATGAGTTGGCAGGAATAGTTATCTTATTTACCAGATCAAATCTCTGCCCCGCTTCCAGTAACCCTTGTAAAGTGGTTGTTGACATAATAACCGGAAGAGAAATGGATAAAAGCCTAAATACATTTATGGCATCTTCAACTAACAAAGGAGATATTTTAAAAACCTTATGCGCCAAAAAAGGGCTAATTGCAGTAAGAAATGCACCTGCTAAAATACCAAGAAAAATTTGCATAGCTAATGAGGTCCAAACCAAGCCTTGTAATTCGTCATATTTTTTCTGACCAATATATTCACCTGCAAATTTCGTGGTTGCTTTTCCCATGCCCAGTTCAAACAAGGCAAAATAACCTACCACAAGCCAAGCCAGCGAAAGAATACCAAAGGCTTCTGTTCCCAATCCCCGGATTACAAAAGGCATTGCTATAATACCTATAATTCCAGGGAGAATTTGCCCTGTAATGTTAAATGCTGTATTACGGACAATTAAAGTACCTGTTACTTTATAATGAGATTTTTCTTTTCTATCATCAAGCAAAACTTTCACATCCACTAATTATAGCTAATTATAATAAATTATAATGAGACATTAATCTGCTCAAACCTTCAGGTTCAATAATCTCCTGTGTTTTTAATCCTTTAAATAATACTTAGACTAACGAGAGACACCTTTTCAAAATTAAAGATTGGTTATTTCAATGCGGAACATAGGTAACAGTAATAGTATCTTTTACCTGTTCCTGCTGTTTTGTTCTGACTACAGCAGTAATGATGCTTTTTCCTTTAGCAAGGTCAACACCAGTACAAAAATATCCATTCTCGGCGACTACAACCGGGGTATTATTAACTGTTACTTTAGCCGCAGGGTCAGAGATTATGCCCGTAACAGAAATAGGGGATGCATAAACTGTAGTATTATCCCTAGGACTAGTAATCTCCACGACTAAACCATTATAATGAGATTCTGTAAATGTTAAATACAATACAATGAGAATGGGAACAACTACTATAATATTGAATATAGCCTTCTTCATAACTCTTCCCCTATTCCACTGGCGCTAAAATTTTGGACCCCTCGTTGCTATAGATAATAATACTACTGTTGTTAAATCTCTTAGCTAGGGCTGGTCTGTTCATTAAATGCACATGCACATATATATCATTTACCCCTTGAAATGTTAGTACAAAAAATTCTTTATTTTCTACATTCCATGTTCTAAGAAAGACATAAAAATTATTCGGTACTTCCCCAGTTGATGGTATCATAAAAACACGCCAATATAATCGTTGATTAAGTAGAAAATATCCTGAACAATCAGCGTAGACTTCGGTTTTGTCAGGCAGACTCTTTGAAAGCCAGAAAGAAGCATTAACATCCTTTTGGTTAAATAAATTACACCAGTCTGCCTTATATGGGCCTAGGGCTATAGATGCCGGTCGGTTGGTAAAGGCATAGAAAAAGCCATTATTAAAAAGAAAATAAGGGATAATTATGGCTAAAGTTAGGAAGATCAAACAAGCTGAGTTATTTGCCTTACTGACATTGTTAGTGGACAAATTAAAAAGATTAAATAACCTGGATGCTCCCTGCCATACAGCCTCAAAGCCAATAATACAAAGCGGGGCTAAAAAAAGCATGCTAAGATGATAGAACCTAGAAAAGTTAAGATTAGCACTAAATCTAGGTAAAATTATACAGGCAAGTAAAATCATTGCGACACCTATAGTTATTGAAATATACTCTAGTTTGAATTTAAATCTTTGGGGACCTACAAATATAACAAAAAAGCCTGCTATGATAAATAATTGAGTTAAGTATTGAAAAATTCTAAGTGCTTTGCCCAAACTCGCAGCCTGCAGGAAACCTTCGCCAAGACCAGCCATAACCATGGGTTCTCTTACCATGGGTTTAAAGAATTCTGCTAAACCAGTATAGACAGATTCCCCAACATCAACAATAGTATTAAACCCACTGCCTCTAGCTGTATACATATACCAGGTTAAGGAAAAAACTATTAATAGGCAGAGCAGAGTGCCTGCAAGAAGGGATGGGCGAAATAGATCTGGATTTAAAATATTTGAGCCAGGATTTGCCGGTGATGGGTTAAGTTTTTGAGATAACCTTTGCCACAGGTCTGATACCTTGGGATTTTTCATTAGAAGCAGAAAAAGCCAGCCGATGCCGAAAAGTGCAATAGAAATATAGGCTGTAGCGTAATGAGATAGCGGCAGGGAAAGAGCAAATATAATGGCTAGTGTTGATTTCTGTACTGGCTCCAGTTTTCTATCTATTATTAGGAGTATAAGTAAAACAAGAAATAGTTCTGCAATCTCTTGTCTGGCAAGATAAGTCATTGCAGAAATAAGACCAGGTATTGCCATATAGAAAAAGGAGGAAAGAAAAGCTTTCTTAGCTTCGATCTGTTCTTTAAAAACACAGAACAGAGCCAAAGGGACTAAAGAAAAAAGAACAGAATACACAACCCTGAATACCCAGACACCATCTATATTGAGCAATAAAGAATAAATAGGGCACAAGAAAACAATGCTCAGGCAGGTATTATAATTATTTGGGATTATTGAATTCCAATAGCCATTTTGAATTACAAGGTGCTGAAAATAATATTCTATTTGTATGTCCGCATCATGTAACGTTGGTGATATAAGAGACAAGTGAAACATAAGGCTAATGGCGATCATTACTACTGCCAGTGGATAAACGCTTTGGGGCAGCCTGTCATAGGCAGCCAAAGCCCCCACAACAGCAATCAGTACCAGCAAAACGAGAAGCACCCGGTTATCCTGATAAGTATTAACTAAATATGTCCCTAAAATAGCTAGCACAGGAAGTAAAATTAAGAGTAAATAAGGAGATAAGAAAGCTTCCCCTTTATTAAAGTGGTTTTCCGGACCAGGATCAGGAGGAATGAAATCCTTATCTCGCAAATACGCTATAACACCAAGGATGAAGGTAGAAACAGTAAGGCTAATGGTTACCGGAAAAAGCGAGATAGGCCTGGAAGTACCTAGTAAGGGTAAAACAAAATTATTAAATAAGCCCACAAAGTAAACAAAGGCAATGCTTAAGCCCACCGCATAGAGCAGACTTTCTACTATAGTTATATTGTGAATCCTAAGAATCCTTAAAATAAGCATACCAGGGATAAAAGTAAGGAAAACAAAGCCAACTGCTTGCCTTAAGATTGGGATGTCAAAACCTAATGCCCCCAGTCCAACCAACCCGAGCATAGCAAGCAAGATGGATAAAGATAAATACAAGCATTTTCTGATCTCACAATTGTAAGGCAAGCTCATTATAAATAATTTTCTCCACTAATTATAGTAATAAATAGCAATAATATTTTCCGTAAAAAACAAATCCACCTATTAGATTATATTCGAGCTGTAATAATCATTTATTCTGATCTGGTCAATCCTATAAGATAGTCACCTTTAGCAAATAATATTTTTTACCGCCTCAATCACATCTCCTGCATTCTCATCTGTTAACTTTGCCTAAAGGGGCAATGAAACCGTTTTATCGGAAATCCATTCGGCATTTGGGAAATCGCCCCTCTTATACCCAAATCTTTCTTGGTAAAAGGGATGCAAGTGCAAGGCAATATAATGAACGCCTACGCCAATATTTTGCTTTGTCATCTCATCTAAGAATTCATCTCTTGTTATCTTTAAATTATCTATATCGAGCAACAAAGTATATAAATGATAGGCGTGTCTAGTATCAGGTTCAATCGGGGCAGGTGTAAATAATGGCATGTCCTTAAAGGCTTTGTTGTATCTTTCCCAAATCTCCTGCCGTCTTTGCCAGTATTTATCCACTCTTGGCAGTTGGTGAATGCCAATGGCCGCCTGCAAGTCCATCATGTTATATTTATACCCGGCA
>DFYM01000065.1 GCA_002383355.1 Candidatus Immundihabitans aquiphilus
GCCTGAAACAAGAGTCATGCTGCTACTATTTTAGCAAATAATCGATCTCTTTCAAGCTGCACTTTCTCAGCCATCTCCCTCAAAGTCAACCTAAATTCCATAGTAAAAGCCGAACCTTTTTCCATAGTCTCAAAAGTGAAAAAATTAACCTTCACCCCCTTTCCTTTTCAGATCTTTAGCCCGATAACTGGGACCATTGATCTGGATGATCATCAAGTGGTGTACTACCCGGTCTAAGATAGCGGAGGCCATGGTCTGATCGGTAAAGATATCTCCCCACTTATCAAAGGGCTTGTTGGTGGTAATAATGAGAGAACCTTGCTCATAACGTCTGCTGATAATCTCAAAAAAATCATCAGCACCATAGGAAGGTAATTTCTTAAATCCCAGCTCATCTAAGATTAACAGGTCCGGCCTTAGGTAATAATCCAGCTTCTGATAATAGCGGTTATCGGCCCAACCAAAGTTAAGCTGGCAGAGCATCTCGGCAACTGAGCTAAATAAGACCTGGTAACCTTTCAGTAAGGCCTTCATAGCTATAGCGATGGCTAGATGAGTCTTGCCGTTATGAAAAGCTTTCCATAACGGCAATTATCGAAAGTTTTTGTTTATGGAAAGATTTCCATAAAAAGCACAATATTTACAGACCTATTAATGAAAATCTTTCCATAATCTTTGGTAATCTTTATCTGCAAAAATCCTGCAGCCAGTTCAACAGATCAGTATCTTCATCCCAAACCGGGATATCCTGTGTTACCACTTCCATATAGTAGTCCAGGCGGGAGAAGGAGAGACGCAGGTTAAAGACCCAGGTCTTTCTCCTCTTACCCCGATAGGGGGTGTAACCCACCTAGCCGAAATCTACCTGGGCTTCCTCCCCCGGGAGGGTATGGATACGAAGGAAAACCTTCTCCCTCTTTTTAATACTGCTCAGATAATCCTTATGCATAGAAATCATATATAATAAAAAAATAACATAGAATATTTTATAGTATCGGAATTTCAAAAAAATTATGATACTATTAAATACTCTTTTTAGATAAGAAACTATATATTTTTACGCCATCTCTCTAATCCTCTCACTTAGAAGGGAGAGGTAAGGTGAGGGTGACGATGAGGGGTTTCAAGGGACACTTCCCTTGAATATCTTGAAAAAGTAGTTATAAAGGAGTTAGTGATGAAGTTTAAAGTTTACCAGGAAGTATTCAAACAATTACCAGACTTATATTTCGGTGTTATTATAGGGAAGCAAATTGATAACAAGAGAAGTATTCCGGAAATTTATACCCTGCTGGAACAAGAAATGAGAAAAATAGAAAATAATCTCAGGGAGGTAAATTTAAAGGAATACCCGGAGATTAAACCTTATAGAGAAGCCTTTCTAAAAATAAATATCAATCCCAATCGATTTATGAGTTCAGTAGAAGCTATGGTAAAAAGAGTTGCCAGGGGTAATTTTTTACCTTCCATCAATCCGGTAGTAGATTTAGGAAACAGCATTTCCTTAAAGTATATCTTACCAATGGGCGCTCATGATTTAGATGCCCTGGAAGGAGAAATCGCCGTACGATTTTCCCGAAAGGGGGACATCTTTATACCACTGGGGGAAGAAACAGCAGAAATTCTAGAAGATGGTGAATTAGTTTATGCCGATGCCAAGAGAATTAGAACCAGAAGATGGATCTGGCGACAATCGGAAATAGGTAAGATTGACCAAGATTCCAAAAATATCTTTTTTCCTATCGATGGATTTCAGTCTAACAGAGAAAAAGTCCAGCAAGCAGCTAATGAATTGGAAAGGTCGCTGAAAAAGTATTTTGACTGTGAGACCAAAAGAGGTTTTGTAGATATTGATAACCAGGAATTAGAGATATTCTAAAATCTGCTAAAGTCTCTTCCTTAAGGTACTCAGATAGGCTGCTTCCACATCTGGATTAGCTAGTAACTCTAAGGTAATAAAAATATAAAAATAAGTAAAACAAATAAACAGGGACATATTCTCCTAAAAATCTTCGAAAAGAGAAATCTCCTCGGTATAAGTCTCTGCTTCTGCTTTTTCCTGGTCTGAAAAATCATATACCGCTCTTCATCTTGGATATCTATCTTGCTTTTTTATTCTAACTAATAAAAACTGGCATTGTCAATCAAATTATGCAGAGCTATTAATATTAAAACTTGACCTCCACACTCTCCCTGCTTTCTCCTTCTGCCTCGAAGTAAGGACGGCTTTTAAATCCAAAGAGATTGGCAATAATTGAGGCTGGCACTTTGACGATACTAACATTGTATTTCATAGCTGTATCATTGTAGAACTGCCGCGAAAAGCCAATTTTGTCTTCTGTTTCCTTAAGTTGCTTTTGCAGATCCAGAAAACTGGCATTAGCTTTTAAATCAGGATAGCTTTCCGCTACGGCAAATAGCCTTCCTAAGGCACCGGCTAACTCTGAGTTGGCCTGCAATTTTTCATCAGGTGTTTTGGCCGCCAGGTATTTAGTACGAGATTCAGTTACTTTTTCCAGGGTTTCTTTTTCATGCTGAGCATATCCCTTCACTGTATTTACCAGATTAGGTATCAGGTCAAATCTTCTCTTTAATTGAACATCAATCTGAGCCCAGGCATTATCAACCCTTCCCCTTAAGGTAATAAAACTATTGTAAGTCACTGCAGCCCATAAGGCAATGAGAATTAAAAAAATCAGAATAAAATTCATGTAATTGCTCCTTTTCTTTTATATATCATTTATATATATTCTGTAATTTTATAATGCAGAACTATTTTATCTCCAAAAATCATTTTAGATTTTCCATTAATACTTTACCATTAGAAGGCGCCGGCTCCACCTCCTCCGCCACCACCGCCGCCTCCTCCACCGCCAGAGGAGAATCCACCACCAGAACCAGTCGAGGGACTCGCCCGGACAAAGGCGTTATGGAAGGCTCTGTCAAAGGAACGAAAAGCCGCTGTATTTATTTGACCATTTCGGCTGGTCATATGATATAAGATGGCAGAATTATTCATATTGATATTTTGTGCTGCCAGTACCGGTCGTAAGTTCGCAATAACCTTATCAGCAATGCCCAGAGATATGGCATAGACCAGATAATGCTCCCAGACCACAATTGATGGTATTTCATAATCCTTCATATTACTGAAGTGTAATAAAAATCGCTTAAAAGCCGACCATTTATGATATTCATTAACCCCGACCTGGGTCTTTTTTCTGATCAATGCTCCATATACAATCAACCCCACCCCGGTAATAATTACCGTAAAAAAAAGAGGAATTAGCATATACCATGGTAACCGGAACAGAATAGTAATGACTATTAATAGCACAACACCAACCAATTCCCATAAGACTGTTTTCCAGGCAACTTTGAGACTCGGTTTTGTTTCATTAAAGTAATTATATTTTTTAAATTCCTCTTTCACCGCCTTCTGCCAATTAATATACTGGCGATGAAAAGATTCCTGACTCCAGGATGATTGAGCAGATGATTTGGAATAATCTTCAATCTCTTTCAAGGTAATTGCTTTTCCATTACCAATATTATAAAAAAGCCAATTTATTAAATTAATCTCATGCTTCTTCAGGGCACTGGTGTCTTTATTTAGCAGGCTAAATCGATAATCTTTTTTTCTTCCTATTGGTATCTCTTCCATTTTTAAGTATCCCTTGCGTACCAGGTCCATGAGGGTGGCCATAATATCTTTGGTAGTTGCTCCCGCTACACTCATTAATTGGCTTACCACTGCCGGGGTGATATCCTGTGGTAGCTCCCGGTAATAATCAAGTTGCATCTCTGGTTTAAGTTCTCGGTCATATTTAAAATAAAGTCTGATAGCCATAATAATATTCAATATAATAACCACCGGAATGAGCAAAAAACCGAAAAGGAAAAAAATGTTTTCCCTCTTAGATCTTCCTGCCCATGCTAATTCTTCCTGCATAATTTGATCAAACTGATCCTGCGCGATAACTTTATGAGCAGCAGGAACAAAGGAAGGAGGGAAGAGAACCCTCGCCTCCACCATTTCACCTGCCGAAAGATCATCAACTTCATATAAAACAATACCCTGGTCTCCAATTGCTACCTGTCCATGTGAGGGTCCATGACCAAAAACTCTTAAGTCCTCAGCGGTCACAGTTTGGTTAGGAAAGATAATCTCAATTTGCACTCGGTCAATGGGTGAGGTATTGGTCTGGTCAAAGAATTTCCAATAAAATTCCGCTATATCATTATATTTAGTAATTACATTCTGGAGCTGATATTCCAGTAAGAACGATTTTATTTCATTGCTGGATTGATCATAAATCCGGAAGTTAATCATTTCACCTTCTCTAGTTTGGGATATTTCTAAGCTCTTTTTCTGAGGAAAATATTCAGAGGCCTGGAAATAAACTATCCCATCAGAGCCTTTGGTGCCAATACTTCGGATAATCCCATTAAAGTTCCCCTCAAAATCATAAGTAAATATTTCGCTGACCCGGGCATCTCCGTTTTCCAGAATATGCACTTGCGCCTGATAATCCGTAATTTGAAAACTACGTTCCTGTGCGGTAAATATATTAGCACCGACAGAAAAAAATATAATGCAGGTAAGCAACATAAAAAGCAATATATATTGATTTTTAAAACCAAATTCTTTTATTTTTGCTTCCTCCTGATTTGACTAAACATAAAAATAAAAAGTTAACAAATTGGATGAATCCACTTTTCTGAAGTATATTATACTATAAAAAGAAAAGGGAAGGTATAATAACCGAAAGATTAAGTATGAAAAATAGTAAAAGAAAATTCATTTAAAGACTTTGCCTATAAATCTTTAACTGCTAATAAAATGATGATATAATTATTTTGGACTCTGGACCTGGTGGTAAGGTCTCCTTTCTTTTCTAAGTTCTAGGTCTGGACACTTATCACCATACTTCTTTTTAGATATTCTTTCCACACAATTGATTATAGAGCCGTATTTTTGTTGCATAATTTTATAAAAATTGATAAAATAAAAAAATTTAAGTAACTATGCAGTTCCACTAATAATTATACATTAAGTTCGTATAATATCCAACGAAAAGTCGATAGCATACCTTCAATGCTCATAGAAACGAGTCATATGAAATTAGGCTTGGCGGTTCTACAATTGAAGGAAGATTTAAAAGTGTTGAGAGGTTTACTGTCTGAAGTAAAGGAGATATTATGACAAACGAAATACAAAACTTCAAAGGGGAACGAATGCTCCAAAGAGCTAAGGAGTTAGATTCTTTTTGGGCTTATAACACAGATGAATTACCCAAAGATAAGCAATTGCTTCTTCTCGATAATGTTCAGTTTATCTACGAATTAGCATTGGCTCAACTAGAACTGCAATCTCTTGGAGTTCGTTTTGAGGTGACCAATGGGCTGAGAGAGTTCAAGTTGATAGAAACCAAAAATGAGGAAGAACTCCAGAAAAAATTAGCGTATTTCAAATTCGTAAAAGGTAAACCCACGTACTATTTCCAGATTATCCAAAAGAATAGAACACGCTCCGTCAATCAGTATCTTACACATTGGATTTACCCTTACAAAGGTAAATTTCACCCTCAAATGATTAGAGCACTTCTCAATATTACTGGGCTTGGGTGGGGTAATACTGTTCTTGATCCATTCATTGGAAGCGGCACTACTGCTGTGGAAGCCCAACTCTTAGGAATAAATTGCCTAGGTATAGATGTATCTCCTTTATGTGTGCTTCAAAGCAAGGTAAAAACAGAATCAATAGATGTTCTGCCGCAGATAAGAGAATGGAAAGAAGAGATAACAAAAAGGATAAAACCCTCCTTGTTCAATTTGGAGGGGAAAACTATTGATGATGCCATTAATTTAATTCCTGATGAGAAGGCTAAGAATTTTTATAGAATGGCAAAACTTGTGGCTATAAGCGATAATGCCAGAAGAGGGAGAGAGTTTTCCAATGCATTCCTAAAAAACTTAGAAGTGATGATTTCTTCGGTTTCGGATTATATCGAGATAATAAAGAAACTTAACCTAAAATTAGGCAAAATGGATATTAAGACTGGCGACTCAAGAGCATTGCCTTTGAATAAGGAAAGTATTGATGGCATAGTTACTTCTCCACCCTACTCAATTGCTTTGGATTATGTTTTAAACGATGCTCATGCTTTGAAAGAGTTGGGATACGATCTTTCGGAGATTAGGGAGGAGTTCGTTGGTGTGAGAGGCAAGGGCCAGACGAGGATTGACCTATACAATGAAGATATGAAAAAAAGTTTGGAAGAAATGTTTAGAGTTCTCAAACCTAAAAAATATGCGGTCATAGTTATTGGAAATGCTACTTATATGGGACAGGAAGTAAAAACCGTTGAATTTACAATAAATTATGCAGAAAAGATTGGGTTCAAATTAGTTAAGAACATAGATAAGATTATTTTCGGACTTTATAATGTGATGCAAAAAGAAAACATCTTAGTTTTCCAGAAGGTGTAAAAACATGACAAATAGAGAACAAGAAAGATACATAAAAGAATTAGAGAAAACCATCTCTCAATTTCTTAAACCGCTTAAAAATATTCCTTTCAAGATTGCTATAAAAGCAATGTCTGGTTGTGATGTAATCCCATTCGACAAAAATAATCCAAACGATGAGCAATTATTGGAAGATTTAATTGCCGCTACGAAAATTGCAACAAAGAATGCTAACGAAAGGGGAATTTTCACGAGAAGAGAAAATGAGGTTGGGAATCATATCGAGCCTTTTATGATTGAAGCCCTAAACCAAATCGGGCTTATTGCAAATAAGCCCGAAACAAAAGAAGGAAGGAAAAAAGCTGTGGGTTATCCAGATATTTTTCTTAAAGACAGGAACGGAAGGCCAAATTACATAGAGTGTAAAACTTATAACGAAAGAAATTATCAGACAACACAGAGATCGTTTTATTTCTCACCCGCAGAAAGACCAACCGATTTTAAGGTTATCTATGATGCAAGGCATTTAGTCGTCAGTTTTAAAATTGAAAGAGCCGAGCGTGAAGGTAAAAGATCATTCATTCCAGTATTTTGGAAAATTTTTAGCACTGATAGTTTAATTGGGCAAATAAAGCACGAATTTAATTCTACCAATAAACAAATGTATAGAGATGAAGCATTGCTGGCAGAAGGTGGGATAAGATAATGATTGAAGAGAATGCCGCACAATTCATTATTGAGTTATGGATATACTGTTAAATGTGTAGGTAAAGAAGGGGATTGCATACCTAGAGAAGGTATTAGTGCTGACCCAATTTCTTTGATTGAATGCTATTGTTACCAGAGTGATTTTTATTAGTTTCGTTTTCGTGGTCAGACCTCCACACTCTCCCTGCTTTCTCCTTCTGCCTCGAAGTAACGCAGTAAGAACGGCTTTTAAATCCAAAGAGATTGGCAATAATTGAGGCTGGCACCTTGACTCTGTTATCTAAGAAGCCATTGATGGATAATTGCCCCGACAAACCAAGAAATAAAACTGCAAATAAGGACAACAGGAAGGGTAAGGTTTCTTTTAAAACAATACCAAGCAACTAAAAAGAAAAGAATACTGGGTAAAATTCCCCAAAGAGCGCCTTTAGTAAAATCTTGCATAATTTTCGGGTTACCACCATTTTCTAGATATATCCAAACTAATACCAGTGCCCCGGTAAGCGGCATAACACCTATCAATCCGGCAGCAGAAGGAATCCTTTTACCTATTTCAGTAGCTATCAAAATAATAATTACACTAATAACAACCTTTATTAAGGTCTGCAAATAACCACCGCCTTTTGAAAATCTCAGAATTAATATCTAACTTTTATATTTATTAATCTCTTTGAT
>DFYM01000018.1:0-7313 GCA_002383355.1 Candidatus Immundihabitans aquiphilus
CCTTACCACTTGGCAACGCCCCAAAGCCATCATATTTATATTTATTTGTATTATTTTCTTATTTTCTTTTTTTTATTTACAGTCTTGGGTCAAACCTTCTTTTTGTTTCCGGTTAAGATTCTTCTGGTTTATCTTCTACCTCTCCCTTTTCTTCGGCTTTTGCCCCTACACCCTGGGAAGCTGCCTCTATTTCTTTGCGATAAACCTCCAAAACCGCTTTTTGAATTTTTTCTCTTATCTCTGTATTTATCGGATGCGCAATATCCTTATGGTCTCCATTGGGCAATCTCTTGCTGGGCATAGCTACAAACATGCCCTTATCCCCATCGATTACCCTTAGATCATGAACTACAAAGGCATCATCAAAAGTAACCGAAACATAAGCTCTTAATTTTCCTTCCGTTTCAATTTTTCTCACTCTAACATCGGTAATTTCCACTGCTTACACCACCTTTTCTGTATCTGATTTTTTATTTGGTTAATTTACTGTTTATTAGAGAAATTATTCCTCTTTCTTTTCCTTCACTACAACCCTACTTATTATAGATTATTTAATCTTTCCTTAAGCAGGATAGTTTAAAAATAATTTCTCCTTAATCCCGGCACATCAAGCACTTTATCCCCGTTTTATTCTCATATTTGTCTTTACCTCCTATTTTAGTCAATATTTAAAATGTTTGGTAAGTTCTGGAAAAAAGAAACACAGCAATATAAATTACTGTGTTTCTGAAATAATCTACTTATATATTTATTATATTTTTGCTGCGATAAGTCAAGTTTATCTTTTCTTTCGTTAACATCGGTAACCTTAATAAAGTTAAGAATACTACTAATTCCTTGCTTTGCTCTTTTTTAATATAATTTTGGTCAGCAGAATTATAACACGATATAATTTCGTTGTCAAAAAACCGAGGCAAGGCTAAAAAATAATTAACCTGCCGCTAACTAGCCAATCAAGTATTAACGACTAATTATTACGGGTAAAGCGATGGTCAAATAAAGATATCCCCGTTCCTCTATCCCCGACTCCTGGTTAGAGATTTTATCTTTCTCTAACCTCACCACTATCTCTTCTTCCTCTCCTGGATTAAGTTCTAATTCTGAACTCAAGGGGATAAGATAATCGGCAGAGGCTTTTATAGAAGCAATCTTCAGCTTTTCTTCTCCCGAATTAGTAAGAGAAATTTTTTTGATTACTTCCTCTTCCTGGCTACTTTCTGCATTGCTTACTAAATTAAAACTCATCTCTACTGGTGAGATACCGAGTGCCGGAGCAGGTTTTTCTTGAATGTAGCCTTCAATACGTAAGGATAAAGCCTTTCTCTTAGGATCGTTACAATATAGGCGCACACTTTCCCTCACTGAACCCACTTCATGCAGTGTAGAATCATAAGTAAAAATTATTTCTCGTTTTTCCCCCGGAAGAATATTTAAAGGTACCTCTACCTCATATTTTACGTATTCTGAGGCATCTATCTTCTCAATTACTAAATCTAACTCCCCTTTATTTTCAATAATAAAATTAAAAGTAGGCTTCTCCCCTTGAGAAATCAGCCCCAATTCCCATTGAGAATTAGAAAAGAAGGCTTGCGGAGAAGGGATAGGCTCTACCTCAGCAATTATGGTAAGCTTTTTCTGCGGGGATGCCGGGTCGTTCGATTCAATGTAGATATCTTTTTTCACCAGACCACTATAACCGGTGGGATTAAAGGTCACCTTCAGTTCAGAAGACCCCCCCGGAGGTAGATGATCGGAGGAAAGCATCGTGGCAGTACAACCACAGGAGGCACGTACCCGTTCGATGATTAGCTCTTCTCTCCCGGTATTGCTCAGGGTAAAGATATGGACCGGTCTCTCGTCTTCTTTAATTTTCCCAAAATCCCATTCTTCTTCGGAAAGAGAAAGCGTCGGAGGAAGAGAGGAGCTGCCAGAGAAATAATAAAATATTAATCCAGCAACTATTATAATTACTGCACTTATCAGGATAATAATAAATTTTTTGTTCTTATTTAACATATAATCTTCTCCTTTATTTATCAGTAGTAAATAAAAATAGTATATAGTGCTTCGTTAACTAAAGTAGGATAGTTATGAGATTGCTTCGCTAGGTTCGCAATGACCTTTTGCTTAAGAAAAAACTATATTATTGGCTTCTTTTAGCTTCTCTTCTTTCGTGAGTAAGAATACTACTTAAAAAGAGATAATAGCAAGAGCCGTTATCAATTTACCAATAGTTTATCTATATACTCCAATATTAGTTCTCTTTCCGCTTAACGAAAGCCTTTCTTCTCTAATACCCGTATTACCTCTACCGGTTTAGCAGGGTGAAGTTTAGACATTGACCTCCACCTCATCCACTGCCGTCTCAATGGGAATAGGTTCGCCTACCTCGCGCCGAGCTTCGATATGTAAGCGAATGGCATCCTTAAGGTTCTCCACTGCTTCGTCATAAGTGTCTCCTTGACTATAGCAACCTTGAAGCACTGGGCAGGAAGCGATGTAAACCCCATCTTCATCCTGCTCCACTACAATAGTAAAACGATAAGTAGTCATATTCTTCACCTCTTATATACTTCTCACCCTCACCACTAACTTGTCACTCTTCGCGTCTCGCCCATCACTGCATCTTGTAGATTTCTCTTCGGTGACCAACACTCTGGATTACTATGACCTCACTTTCAACTGTATATATAACCCGCCATCACCTACCCGTAATTTGTAAGCTCCTTTAAACTCTCCACTTAATGGTTCAGGAACAACTGTTTCAAAATTTTCAGAAAACCAATTAAGTTTCTTAAGTATCCTTCGTCCTACTTGCTTATCGATCATCTTGAGGTCCCTTATCGCTCCTTCTGTCCATTCAATCCTAGCTAAATTCTTTCAGCACCTCTTTCTGAGAAATTCTCCTGGACGGCTTCTCCAGACGTTCCGTCAATTTCTTCTTGAACTCATCTGTCAATTCTAGCCCGAAATCAGGATCTCCGAGCATTTCCAAAACCTTCTGTTCTATCAAGTATTCCAAGTCATCCATACTTAGGTCCTTAACTTTTGACATCTCTACCTCCTTTCAGTTAACTCCTTGAGGTCAGTAAATACTGTAAATAGAAATTCCTAATGTCTTGTCTGTTCCATCTACCCCTATAATAATTGTTCCGCCTTTGGTGTTAGAAAATGCAGAGATGGTCTCAATTATTCTATTCAATTGTGAGAGTGAAGATTTTCATTTTACTAATTAAATCCTAATAATTTTTTGAGATTATCTTGGTATTTCAAAAAATCAGCAGCAGAAAGGTTTCCTAATTTTCTTTCAATAATATTCACTTTAAGAGTTTGAATTATGCCGGTAACTAAAGAGGGATATTTTAAACCAGAATTTTGCCAATCTTCAATTATGGTATCTCCTGGTAAGACATGCTCAATGTTGCTGGTAATTGCTGCAATGATAATCTCTGATCTATGGTTATGATAGTATTTATCACTAATAACTAAGGCCGGTCGTTTTTTAAGGCCGGTACCTTCAGAAAAAATTACTTTTACCAGCACTATATCCCCCTTATTATAATTCATTATAAGCCTCATCCTTATCGTTATCCCATAACTCTTTTAAGGCAGGGGTAAGCTGGTTGGTCATCACTAATAATTGTTTTTCCTCCGATTCTTTTTCCAAACGTTCTCGAATACTTGCTAAAACGTAATCTTTAATTGATATTCCCTGTAAAGTGGCGAATAACTTAATTTTTTGGTGTTCTTTCGGATCTACATCAATACTAAGCCTCGTTCTATTTTGAACAGTATTCTTTTTACTATTCATATTTCTTACCTCTTGCTTAAAAATACAACATTTCATTACTTGTGTCAATGTATATCCTATAGCAGTGGTTTCTGCGTTCTACCCTTCTATTATTTTTTGGGGATTAGTTTGGACTAAATCAAAGACAGCCTTGGGACCAATAATCCTTGAGGCTTCTGCTACTGCCTTAGATAGAACAGGATTTCTCTTTGACTCCAAATCAGAATGGGCATCAGTAGCTATACAATAGATAAGGCCATTAGATAAAAGATGCTGAGAAAAACTTCTAATCTTCGTTCCAAAAGCACCACTTAAACTTGCTGCCGTTAATTGGGCTAAGGCCCCTTTTTGAATTAAATTGGCCAGTGAATCTGGTTTTCGTTGAAATTCCAAATTTCTTTCCACATGGGAAAGAACTGGGGTTATCCCCATTATCTGGATTCGAAAGATGATTTCTTCTGTTTGTGGAGGAACTTGAGTAAAAGGAAATTCTAAAAGGATATATTTCCCTTCGTTTAAAGTCATTATCTCTTGTTTTTTCAATCTTTCGAGGATATCGGCGCTTAAATGTACTTCACTTCCCGGCAGGACTGGTAAGGAAATACCCCTTTCTTTTAGCTTTTGATTTAGGATTTTGACTTTTTCTAATATAACTTCCCGAGGATGGTCGTATACCCCATTAAGGGTATGGGGGGTAGCAACAATGATTTGGATACCATCTTCCGCGGCCTGCTGGCACATTTTTAGGGAAACCTCCCAGGAGGAGGCCCCGTCATCCATATTGGGGAGGATATGAGAATGAAGATCGATCATTTTTTACTTTCTTTTTTTCTTTTCGTCACCGTAGTAGTAATAATAGTAGTAAGGATAATATTTTCCTTCTTTTTCCATATCTACTTTGTTTAATACCGCACCCAGGATTCGGGCTTTTACCTTTTCTAATAATTGTTTGGCTTGTATCGCTGCCTCTCGGGTTACTTCCCCAAAATCAAGGACTAATATCACCCCATCTACGTAAGTAGCTAATACTAAAGCATCGGTAACGGCAATAACCGGGGGAGAATCAAATATTACAAAATCAGCCTGCTCGGCTAATTCTGAGAGTAGTCCTCTCATCTTATTAGACCCAAGTAGTTCGGAGGGATTAGGAGGGATAGGCCCGCTGGGAATAAAATAAAAATTAGGGTCAACATCACTCATTTTCCGTATTACTTCTTCTGTCTTCTTATCTTCAACTAAAATATTAGTAAGCCCTATCTGGTTATCCTGCTGAAATATTTTATGAATGGTCGGCTTGCGTAAATCTGCATCTATCAGGATGACTTTGTGTTTGTCCTGAGCTATAGTGAGGGCCAAATTAATGGAAACTGAGGATTTCCCTGCCTCCGGAGCAGGGCTGGTAATTAAGAGGGTCTTTATTGTTTGGTCTAAACTGGAAAATTTTATATTGGTCCGTAAGGTACGAAAGGCCTCACCGATAGGAGATTTGGGATCGTTTTGTACCACAAAGATATTTTCAAAGTTGTTTTGTTCATGCTCCCCAGGTTTTGTTTTTAATTTTAAAGCCATTTTGTTCACCTCCTTTAAATAATATTTAGTATTTAGTATTTAGTAAAGAAAATACAAAAAAATATAAGAAAAAAACCGTTAGTTGTTGGTATTTATTTTTTTGATTAAGCTCATTGTCATTCTGCAAATTTCATCTATTTCGTTTAATAGTTGTTCGATTTTATTATTATCAAAATATTCCAGACGAGAAGCAATGATAATTTGTGTGCTTAGTTCAGAACAACTTCCAAGAGCAATGTATAAAAATTGTTTATATTCTTTATTGTGAAACCTGGTAAATCCCTCTGCTATATTAGAAGGTATCGAAACTGCTGCTCGTCTCATTTGACTTGTCAGGCCATACAATTCTTCCTTAGGAAAAGATTTAGTCAATCTATATATATCTTCGACTAATTTGATACTCCTTTTCCAAATATCCAAATCTTTATAATTTTTTATTTTCATGATTAATTCTTTCTTCTTCCTTTCCTTCTTCTTAACTAAATACTAAATACTAACGACTAACGACTATTTTAATATGCTCTTTTCCTTTTGGTTTTAGAAGTTACTTTAGGAATTATTCCTAATACTGGTAATTCCAGATAGCGCTCTATATCCTCGGTAGTCTTGATAGTATTATCCATATATTCCCTAAAGAAGACTAACATTACCCCCAACATCAAACCCAATATCCCGCCTATAGCGAGATTTAATTTTTTGTTAGGTTTTATAGGGTCATCAGGCACTAAAGCACTATCGATGATCCTTATATCTCCTAATTCTATCGCCTCATTTATGCGAGCCTCTTGATATTTTTCCAATAATAAGAGATAGATATTCTCCGATACTTTTACTGCCCTTTCTAAACGGGCTAATTGTAACTCTTTTTCAGGTAATTTTGCTAAACTTTCTTCATATTTCTTGATAATATCAGATAAAGCCTCTTTCTTGGTGCCTAAAGAAATTAAGTTAGTTTCTAAAGTTACTCTTTCGGTTAGGAGATTCTGATAAATAGGGTTCCGCGCCGCTACTTTAGAACCCACAATATCGGCTACCTTCTCACTTATTTTATTTTTGGTTTCTCTAATGCTAATTTCTACTTCCGCTACCTGCGGACTTCCTTTACCATATTTTTCCACTAAAGCAGGGAGTTGGACCTCTAAAGAGGCTAAATTACTCTGTAACTGTTGCACTACGGGATTGGTAGTAATGGTCTCAGAAGATATATAGGTTTCGGGAGTATTTTCTAATTGTTTACAAACTTCAGCTAATCTTGCTTGAGTTTCAGCAATTTGAGTTTCTACTTCCACCGCTTGGGACTGAAAGTTGGCTAATTGCTCGATATTTATTTTAGTCTCTTCATCCAAATATAAAATATTTTCTTGCTTTTTATATTGTAATTTTTCTTCCTCTTCGCGGGCAAGTTCTTCCTCCTTTTCTAACAATTGCTCCTCAATAAATTTTTTTGCTTCCCGGGCCTGGGATCGATTTATAGCCATAGATTCATCTACGAAGACCTCTGCTAGAGTATTAGCAATTTCAGCGGCTAATTCAGGATTATTATTCTCCACACTAATCTCAATGATATTACTATTTTTTACGGTATTAACCGTGGTGGCCTTCCTTATTTCTTCAATAGTATCTTTTAAGGATAGGACTTCAGGATTATCAGGATTGTTAGGATTATCAGGATTGTTTTCCAAAACGGCGGGAAGTAATCTTTCCGCTGCTTTTTTAGCGATACTATAACTCTTTAATATTTCGATTTGAGTTTCAATTTCGTCTCCCCTCCCCACAAGAATATTCCCTTCCGCAGTCCCCAGCATTGCCGGCAAAGCCCCACCACNNGCCAGGATAAAGACCGTGAATATAGTCCATTTTCTTTTACGTAGGACAGTTATATAGTCTTGCAGAGATATTTCTTCTTCGTTTTCTTCCCTCATAAAAAACTCCTTTAAATTATAGTCGTGGGTAG
>DFYM01000018.1:7370-20735 GCA_002383355.1 Candidatus Immundihabitans aquiphilus
TAAAAACTATTTTAATAGCACATTATAGGCAGTAAGGCCCGTGGTAACACAATCTAAGATAGTTTCTATATCAAATTCGGATAAAGGCCGAGTGGGGAGAAAAACTATGTCTTGAGGTTGTAAAGCGATATTCTGGTCTAATTCTCCGTCCTTTAAAATTTTTGCCAGATCTATTTCGATAACCTGTTCATATTTTTCCCTGATTACTTTAACCTCTTTTAAGGTAATAGTCCGCATCTTTAAGCCCTCTTCATCCCGGGGGAATTTGCGGATGACCACACAGGATTTCAAGCGGGCATTTTTATTATAACTACCTGCCTGACTGATCGCTTCTATAACGGTACACTCTCCTTCTAGAGGATAAATGCCCGGTTTATTTACCTCTCCTAAAACATAGATATTATTCTCCAAACTTAAGGGGATAAATAAAGAATCTCCGTTTTCCAGAGGATAGTTTTGAGTAAGGTCATTTTGAATAAGTAGTTTTTCCAGATCCACCGGGATAACTTCGCCGTCTTTCTTATTTATTAGAGAATTTTTATAATTTGCTTTGGTAGTTAAGCCACCAGCAGCCGAAATTGCTTTTAGGACATCAGCCTTACCTTCTATAGTATAAAAACCGGGTAACTTTACTTCCCCGGTAACAGATATATTGGTAAGGGTAAAGGCTTTAGGAATATAGAGAGAATCCCCGGAATTAAGGGAGTAATTTTGGCTAAGGTCATTCTGCTCCAACAATTTCTTCAAATCTACGGGAACAATTTCTTGATTCTCGCGAACAATGATGACCTCTTCCAACCCGGCCTTATCGGTAAGGCCACCGGCAGCGGAGATAGCCTTCAGAATGTCTACTTTATCAGAAAAATGATATAAACCGGGCGAACGAACTTCTCCTAAAACCGAGACGCTAAGGGGACGAAAATTTACCACCGTTAAACTTATATGGCTTTCTTCTAAGCCAGGTAAAGTCTTTTCCAATTCTTTAAAAATCCCCTCTCTTAATTCTTCTAAGGTTTCCCCCGCCGCAATAATTTGTCCACCTAAAGGCAAAGAAATCATCCCGTCAGGTTGTATGGCCACCGTGCTGGTCAAATCAGTGTAGCCCCAAAGCTTTATCTCTAAAACATCACCAGGACTTAAGATATAGTAAGGGAACGGTTCTTCCTCTCCTGCGGCAAAGGACCAATAAGCCTTAGGGAAAAAGAAAGTTAGTACCAATATAAAAAATAGGCACCTAAAAATAAGAAAATTCAGGCTTTTTTGAGTAATTAGACTATGTTTTATCATATTTTTTCTCCTTTATAATTTATTCGACCCGTGTTTTTTTAGTTTTATGTTTGCTTTTAAATTTTAAAACCTATAGTTTATCTCAAACTGAAGATAGGCGTTGTTTTCTTTTTCCCCCCAAGTATTATCTTTATTTTCCATCTTCTCTAAGATTACACTGGCGGATAATTCCCACTGAGAGGAGGGGTTATAAGATACCTCGGTCTTAAAGGTTTGATCTTTTTCTATTATACCAGAAAGAAAAATATTTTCATTAGCCATTTCGGGGTCGGAGGGTAAAGGTACCCCCACCTGCCCTTCCCCATGACGCTCATAATTATAACTCAAAGAGAGATTTAATTTATCCGATAGGCCATGAATCAGTTCTAAGTAGAGCTGGTCAGCATCAGGACCTAAAGGATGGCCAATATATTCACCCTGATAGAGATAATCTTGCCAAGGATGGGTAGGATAATAAACATAATTATTTATGTGGGTATATTCTACTCGAAAGTCGGTATTGCCAAGGCCAAGAGGGTCGGCAAAATAGGCACCGGCAATAAAACCGGTGCGGTTAGGATAAGGATTTTCCTCGGGGAAAAAGATAAAATCATCAGCCATCCACTCCCCATACAATTTTATCCCGGGAAGAAAATTTAGTTCCATATCTAAAGCTACACTACAATTAACCTCCTGAGGGCTGAGCATACTGGCTATCCACCAGGTAGCGTAATAAGGAGGGACAAAAGGGAGCGGGTTATAAAATAAAATACTAGAGCCCTGAGAGATTATAGTAGTCTCCGATAGACCGAGGGTGAGAGTCTCCAAAGGTTTATATTCTAATCTCTGTCCCAAAAAATATCTATTTTGTCCTTCTAAAGGGTCCAATAAAGAGAAAAATTTGGTAAAATTAACCTGGCCAAAATTTCCTCCCCAATCATTTAAATCAATAGTCCCGGAATATTTAAGCAGATCCAAAGGAGGTGCATTATCGGAAAGGATGAGAGAGCCTTGATAAGCCGGCCCCCAGCGCAACGAGTCCCTGCCCAGCGTTAGACGAAGGGCAGGGAATTCGAAACTACTTAAGGTCGGAAAAAAGGGTATATAGGAGGAGGGGAGCGGGACTTCCCAGGAAGAGGTCTGCAGAGTAAGATAGGCTTCTTTTAGCTGAGTGTTGGGGAGATAAACTAAGTCAATGGAGTTAGTTTCAGTCAGGGAGGATACCGGAGGATAATTCATCTCCAGGTTCAGAGAGTAATCGAGATAGAGAGCGCCCTTCTCGGAAAAGTCGGCAGCCATCTTTATTCCTAATTCAGAAGATAGCCGGGAAGATTCATCCTGGTAACCGTAATGACCAGAATCGTAATGACCGAAATCTGCTCTCTGGATAAAATAAGGATTTATTTTTAGAGTCGATTGAAGATTATCTAATATCACGGTAGTCCGATTTAATCTCACTATTTTTAAACCCTGAGAAGATAGTTCAGCCATCAGTTCTAAGATAAGGGCTTCTAATTTTTCCAGGTCTTCGTCGGTTAAGCTGGAGAGGGGAATTTGTTCTGTTTGTAATTGATAGATCATTTTGTCCAAAAGGATAGCCATTTCTTTTCTACTCATCTCGGGATTAAGCGAGTCAGAGGAAAGAGTTGAAGAGAAGACGTTTCCCGGTTGGGCAAAATAATTTAAAAATTCATAAAGCCACGCCTCTGAGGAGGGTAGAGGAAAAGAACTAGAACCAGAACTAGAATTAGAATTATAACTGTAACCAGAATTAGAACTAGATTCATCGGCGGATTCCGTAATAACTTTTACCCCGAGAGAAGCCAGTTCCTCCTCAAATTCTAAAACTAATTTCTCCACTAAAGCTAGATCTCTAGCTTTAAGCTCTATAGTTCCTCTTTGCAGATGGAAAAGGGTGGTATCTATAAGATCAGCAACTTCTATCCTGCTTAAAGGTAGGGTATTGGTAGGAATAGTAGTGTTACTATCAAAAGCCCGCAGAGTTTCTAAACGAGAAATTGCTGAATAGACCCAACTATCTAAAGGGACCTCTATTAAAGGGCTGGCTGAGCTAACCCAGACGGCGGGGGTAAAAATAAAAACAAAAACAATAAAAATAGCAATAGTAATAGCCATCCTTTGCTCTCTATTTTTTTCTTTATCCTCTTTTTTATTCTTTTTAATTACCATTAAGGCCTCTTTTTCTTTTTTTCTTTTGGATATAAGTTGTATATAAGAAGGTTAGAAGGTCGGAAATTCGGAAGGCTGGACAAATCCGACCCTTCCCCTACCATACCGTTTTATTTACTTTTGTTTACTTTTTGAAGTGTAGCCATTATATAATATTTGGTCAGAAAAATATAGAGGACAAAAACTTATTTAAACCCCAAATAGAAAAGGAGGTATCGATTATATCAAATGTGTGAAAACCACCGGGCCAGGTGCCACTGGCACGTTGATTAGACAAGAACCATTGCACTGCCTTTTCCGCTGACGGTTTATACTCTGCCAATAAATCAGGATAATGAGAAAGAGAACAAAAAGCCATTAAAGCTAATCCTGTTTTAGAGGCATCTTTACGCCCAAAAGAACCATTCTTATTTTGCTCCTCTTTCAAATATTCTAACCCTTTTACAAGGTTATCTTGATATTGGTCAGTTTGGGCTAAAGCAAATATCGCTGGTGGGGTCGTCCATAAAGGCTCAAATCGTTTTAGATGGGAAAGATCACTCTCCCAGGAGCCATTTTTTTTCTGGTCCTCGGCCAGCCATTGAGCAGCTGCTTGAATAATGGGGTCAGAAGTTGAATAGTTATAACGATAAAGAAGATACAAGGCCCAAGAAGTATCCCAGCAATCATCATTCCAGCTGCCATTAGGTTCTTGGTTCTTGATAAGCCAATCCATTCCTTGGTTTAAAGCTGTCCCTTCGTAGCCCACACTTATCAAACCATATAGAGCAGCGATAGTGGCTTCTACTTCATTCCAGGGGAAAGAAGAAGGATCCTCCCAATATCCTTCCTCCTCTTGATGAGCCAGAAGAAAGGATAAGGCTTTTTGGGTGTCAGGTAGCACGGTTAGGGCTGGTAGGAGATAATTCTGGTAATCCCCTTCACCTTTATCTCTACTTCTATTACTTCTATGGTTATTGTCCTTTTGGCCAAAGATTCCCAAAGCAAAAAGTCCAGTAGCTACCACACTGGAACGTTTATCTTGAGTTACTATAGGCCAGCTGCCGTCAGGACGTTGTTTTTCACTAAGCCACTGGGCAGCAAGAGATATTTTGCTTAAAATATTTTCTCTGGTTATTTCTTCTTTATCTTCTTCATCTTTATCTTTATCAACATCTTTATTAACATCGGTAGCATCATCGGCGGCGGTAGCTGCTGTAGCAGCTACCCATAGAGTAGGCGAAGAATTAACTGTTAATCCCAAAATTATAATTGCTATTAAAAATAAAAGGAGGGAGAGGGAGAATAGGCGACAGTCTTTCTGTTTCTTAAAGTTATTGTTTTTTCTCACGGTTTAATACCTCTTTAATTGGGTGAGGTTAGAGAAGGGAAAAGTGATAAATAAAAACCATGGTATCCAGGCCTATGGACTTCCCCTTAAAGTTTAGCTCTTCCATGTTTCCCTTTCCTTCCGGACATATTCAGTTGCATCTGTACCTTCCCAGATTTCTTTTCCTAAGCCTAAGGCATATTTGGCATAACTTTTTGGTTGGGGGTAGATAATTATTTTTTCATTATTCGTCTTTATTATTAGTTTGTCACCAGCCTTGAGATCTAATTTTTCCCTTATCTCCCGAGGAATAACAATTTGATATTTACTGCTGACTTTTATCATGGTCTTCATTTTTATACCTTTTTATACCTTCTTTTTTGCTTTTTGACTATCCGTTTTAATTATAATAAAAAGTAAAGCAATTATCAATAAAATAGGCGTTAGTAAATAAACGTTAGTCATTAGTATTAAATGTAAAAATGCATAAACAACACAAAATTATTTCGGGGCACTCAAGTAAGGAACAGAGAACCGTCCCCTGTTCTACCCTGTTCCACACCTATAACTACTCCTTTTATTTTACAAATATCGCCTTCCAATCTGTCTAGTAAATTCGTCAAAGTCATTAAGTTCAGATTGGATTACTTCATATACTTTCTCCTCATCAATTTTCCAATAAATATAAGTGTACCAGTAGATTTCTAAATTTAGCCATTTTAATCAATTTATTAGAAAGCTCTCTGCTAATTAGACCTTTATTTCCTAACATTTTGAAGCAATCAGAATAACTTTCAGGAACCCCTAGATGTTCCTTAGCCACGATATGATTACTGATATCAATACAAGCTTCAATAGCAATTATAAGATAATATTTGATACTTCCCATTGACTTCTCATCCTGGATAAGTTGCTCTTCTTTTTCTTCCAGGGCAAATTCTTTTAATATACTAACTGATTTTTCTATTTCTCCTATAAGAAAGAGGATCCTCTCTCTATCTACTCCCATATTTCACCTCCCTTATATATTCCTGCATCTTTCCTTTGAAATCCCAATATTCCTTCCAATGGGTAGTTAGAAAGTTAATTCTCATATTATCATCACTATTCTTTATTAATATCCCTTGGGAAGCCCTATACAGAATAGGATTAGAGGCTCTATTTAATATAATTATATCTACTGGAATCTGGATAATTTCTTCTAATTGATTGGACAATTCTACTTCATAGAAAATATTCTTTAAGGCAAGATTATTTTCATCAAGATAAATTGCTAGATCGAGATCCTTAAAAGTTGCACTCTCAGTGAAAGAACCAAAGATATAAGCAAATATTATCTCCTTACGATTTTCAATAAAATTCTCAACCTTTTTTATCAATTCTTTTTTATATGCTGATATTCTCATTTTGCATTGCCCTTTTCACCCCTTCTAAATAAGAACAGTGGGCGGTTCTATATTCTTTGTTAGGCTTTCTTATCTTTTTGGCCTATTTATTTTATGCTATTATAACAAAAAAGCTAAATTATTAGCAATAGAAAGAGGGATAAGTAATTTTTAAATCAAAGTGGTCAAGAGAACCGTCCCCTTGACCACAGATATTTTTATAGAAATTCGAGTCGGTAATTACAGAGTAATTTATTAAGTAGATACTAATAAATATTTCCTAACTATTGCCCTGCTAAATAAAAGAGGTTATATTAGGTTATATTTCTGGAGATTGCTTCGGTCGCTTTCGCTCCCTCACAATTAGCTTGTCTTCTTTTCTCCTTTCCTCTAAATAGTTAAAATATTTTTCCAGCTATAATTAAATATAGGCTCCAGCACTAAAAAATTGTCTTCGGTACCGGAGATAATAGCAGCTTCTTTAATTATTGACCCAAATTCATTAATCATCCTTTTCAAAGAGGCAGCATGTTTAGGTAAGATAGTCATACTGCTTTTTATTTCATATAAATATAAATAGCCGGCTATTTCGATTACCAAATCTACTTCTAAGCCATCTCGAGTCCGAAAATAATACATAGAAGGCTTATCTCCAAAATGTAGAAAGCGCTTTAAAAAATCAATCACTATCATTGTTTCAAATAAGTTACCAAAATAGGGGCTCCCTAGTAAGGTCTCGCTGTTGTGTATTCCTAAAAGATAAGAACATATGGCTGTATCACAAAAATATATTTTGGGACTCTTCATTATCCTTTTTCCAATATTCTTGTAGTAAGGGTAAAGTAAATATATCTGCTGCCCTGTCTCCAAAAGAGAAAGCCATCTTTTGGCAGTGGGTACACTTATGCCAATATCCCTGGCAATTTCTGATATATTTAATATCTGTCCAGTTCTTATGGCACAGGCCATTAAAAATCTTTCGAATTGACTCAAATCTCCAATATTGGTTAAACTTCGAATGTCTCTCTCTAAATAGGTAGTAATATAGGAACTGCACCATAGTTTTCTATCGACTTTTTTATTAGTAGCAATCTCTGGATAAAAGCCTCGTAATATTGACTCGGAAAGGGAAATTTTATTATTAGCTTGCTTATTTAGTTGCTTGTCTTTTGACCAATTTATAAAATCTTTTGTGCCTTGGGCATTATCTACCAATTCAGAGATAGAAAATGGCAAAAGGGTAAGAGTGGCTATACGCCCGGCTAAGGATTGGGAGATATTATTCATAAGAATGAAGTTTTGGGAGCCAGTAAACAGCCACTGCCCGGGTTTTCTGTTGCTGTCGATTTTAGTTTTTATATAAGATAACAATTCGGGTAAATATTGTATTTCATCAATAATAAGGGGAGGCTTATATTGATTTAGAAAATTTAGGGGGTCCTCTTTTGCTCTCANNTATAGAGGGTTGTTTTACCAGCTTGCCGGGGACCAGTAACTACTACTGCCGGAAATGTTTTAATAGCCCTATTTATGGTATTGGCTAATACACGATTTTTGTATTTCATATTTCATTTCTGGAATTTTTTATATTTTTGTACTTTACATCCTTTATTATTCCGTTACTTCATTAATTTCCTATACTTTATTAATTTCCTATACTAATTTTAACCCTTAATATTTAATATTGCAAATTAAATATTAAGGGTAACATTTGGGTAGGGTCAGATCTTGAAATAGAGGTTAGGTGAGGGTGAAGTCTTAAAGTAATCCCCCCTCCAGGGGAGGGAAGAATAACTTGAATCTCGCATTAGAGTAGCTTGAAATCTAAATAGACCATATTTCTCTCCTACTTGAAGATAGAAATACATTGATTTAGTTGTTTAACTAAAATATGGGATATGGTTTGGTCATTGCGAACCTGCACCTTAACGAATGTTGAGAGGCAGGTGAAGCAATCTCATCCACTTAAGCTCGCACAGAAAATCAGTAAGAAATAACCATAAAAGTAGCCTGTCCCCTTTTATTTTTCATAGACTTTCAGCAAGTCTAGAGAAAAGAATTATTTAATCCTGCCCTCAATAATTTTAAGCACTTCTTCTAATCCTATTTCCGTACTTTCTTCTAAATATGGTGTATGCTTATGATGAGGAAAAGTCTTTATATCCTTATAATGGTGAGGGGCATTATCCCATCTAATCTTTAAAGTTCCGTCTCTATCTTGCCAATGATACGAATAAAGATATTCTGTTTCAGAGACATACTCTTTAATATAAAGTTCACTTTCCTCAACCAGAATAATCTTGATCCTTAAATAATAGAACTTTCTTCCCTGTTTAAAATCTTGAATCTCGTATTCCTTTACAATTTTACTTTCTTCAACTAATTTTAACGTCTTCAGCATTTTCTATTTCTTTAAGATTTAGGTTTAAATCCTTTAATTTTTCAGCATACGCCTTCCATTCTAAATAATCATCCCATTTATGAAAATCTTCCTCTTCTTTTTTTATCTTTTCTTCAAATTCTTTAAGGTTGCACTCGTATTTCTGCTCAAAATATTTTATCTTCTCTTGGAGGGGTACGCTCTGAGAGATAATATTAAGTTTCTCTAAAACTTTAATTTCCTCTTTAGATACATTTATAATCACTTACACTCACCGCCTTCCTTAAATTTTAAATTTGGGATCATCAATCTTGGAGTCAGGTCTGGCAATATCACTTTCTTACTCTTCTTCCCTGGCGATTTTTTTTCCATGGCTTCACCTATTTACAAAATAAGTATAACATAGCCTCATATATTTTGGCTATATCCTATAGCCAAATGAAGAAAATAGTGCAAATATCCCATCTGTGGATAAACAGAGGATTCCTTTAGGGCAAAGTTTTTCTCAGCAGGAAGGATGGCTTGTTTTAGCTATTCCTCTGGAGGAGAGATGAGCAGGGAGAGGTTAGGTGAGGTTGCAGCCAACAAAATATTTGACCTAACGGGTGAGAGTCCCGTCTTGGTAATTTATCCGTTTCGGCCAAGTAGATATATCCGACATGCTGAACGGTAACGGACAGTATGAAAGCTCGGAAGTAAACGGCCAGACTGCTCTTTGAAGTGGGAACGACTCAGGGGTCTATCAATCTGGGAAGCCTTAGCATAAAGCGAAGACTGCAAACCGAAAACGAACCGCTTGCGGGAAGTCGTTTGCAAGAGTGTTCAGGAGGCCGACCTTTATTCCTCACGTAGGGAAGGCTGGTACGTCTGATTCAAAATAAACGGATATAGAATCAGGTGCTCCTGCGGATATAACGGGTCAAGGCGTCTCAGAAAAGGTCAGATATCAAAGTTGGGAAAGTCCTATTCAATAAGGGCTGCTGATATAAGTTAAAATAAACGAAGTTCAGCAGGTGGATAGGATTCTCGGATGAGCCCATAGTAGCTGTGAAGTTTCCGTAATGGAAATGGAGCAAAGGGGCTCTGGACGATAAACTCTACTCCAGGGTCACATCTTCCAGACTCAGAACTGGGCTAAAGATGGTAACATAACGGGAGTGGATATACTCAAGGTAAACTGGGTTAAACAGGAAGGTGTTGAGAAGAATTATCGTTTGAAGCCGTGTAGAGCGAAATGCCTACGCACGGAATTTTAGAGGGGACGATGGAAACGGAGCATGGTTAGGATGTTGAGGCACTGTCAACCGAAAGGGACAGAAACAGATAGGCCTAACCTAAACTATTCGCGCCATCGTTCTACTCGGCGTGAATTCTTACCTTAAAGTCTCCCTTATCCTTTCCAAAATGCTGGGTTGCTATTTAACTAAAATGAGGGCTATGGTTTGGTCATTGCGGGATTATCTAATATATCCTGGACTTTCCTATAAATTAAGCGTAGCATTTCCTGGTCTTTTTTCTGAAGCTTTTTGAATTTCTTATCCAGACTTTCCTTGATGGCAAGTTTATACATTACTTAATTCCATATCTGTTTTTAAAGTCATCAACTACTATGGACTTCTCCAGGTCAATATCTCTCATTCTTAAAATAAAATCTTCTCTTAGCTCCGGCTCTTCTAAAAGCTTCTTTTTAATCAGCTCTATATCTCGCTGTAGGTCCAGGACTTTTTTGTAAATAGTTTCCAGAGTTATATCTTTCATTTTACTAACCTCTTCTTCTCATTATATGATAAACAACCTAAAAAACTTGGTTAAAGTAGATTAAAGTTGGTATCCCATCTAATATTCTACTTTTATATTTTTTTCATATATTTATATATCACATAACCAATTTGTTTTCAAAAAATATTTACTTTTTCGTTTTTTACGCCGGTATAACTAAAGGGATTGCTTCGGTCGCTGCGCTACTTCGAACAATGGCAAGGGGAAAGGCAACTTCTCGCATGGGCCGGAGAGGTAGTTCCTGGCAAAGACCAAAAAGATAGCTTATCGTAATGACCAGAAAGGTATATCTTCGCGATAACGGGAGCAACTTACTCAAAATGTAGGGGTTTGGTCATTGCCACGGGGAGCACTCAATATTATTTGAGTNNACTGTAAACTGAAAACCATCTTTAAGAATATATTAAAGGACCGTTCCCTGTCACCCTGTCAATAAAAGTAGCCTGTCCCATTTTATCCCCTTTATCACTTTTATCCGTTCCCCTGATACGCCTTACTGTTCTTTTTCTTTCTGTTCTAATTCTATTTTGGTCAACATGGTCTTAGCATATCCAGCTACTCTACTCTCCGGGGCAAGCTCTATTACTTTTTGTAAAGCGGCAATGGTTTCTTCTTTTTCCCCCTCATTGATATACACCCCAGCCAAGCCGTAGTAAGCTTCCGCACTTTCAGGATTAACCTGAAGTGCATTTTGAAATTGTCGCTCGGCATTTTGATAATCTTCGATAGTCAAATAAAGATTGCCCAGCTGTAGCTGAAGTGGTAACTGATCTTCCTTCTTTTGCTGGTATTTAATTGCTTTTTCTAAATAAGGAATGGCCTTTTCAATTTCTCCTTTTTTGAGATAGGCAGCAGCAATGTTCTGGGGCAAACTATGATGGTCGACATATTTTTCTGCTTTATGGAGATATTCTATTGCTGGTGTATTTAATCCTTCCTTAGCCAGTATATTGCCAATATCATAATACATCTCCCCCTGCCAGGGATTCCATTTTAATCCCTTTTCGTAAATCTTAATCGCTTCCTGGTAATTTCCTTTTACAATTTGCTGGTTACCATGATACCAGTATACGCGAGCCATAAAAGGTCTAATCAAAAAGGAGATTACCCCTACCATTAGGGCTACCACCAAAATTGATAAGAATATCTTTTTTATTTTATTACCGGTAGATAGATTAGATAGATTCAACTCTTTTTCGTTAATTGCTTTTTTATTGTCGGTATTGTAATTGGCATTTACCTTGATACTTGTTGTCTTGGTATTTTTTTTATCTTTTTTCTGATTAATTTCTGCTTCACTAAAAAGTTGGGAAAGGTTAATCTGGGCACTACTCAACCCTAAAAAAATCCAAAATAAGGAGAGAGAAGCGGCCAGTTGCAGGGGAAATCCGAAAAGGGCATCAACCAAAACTGCCGTCACCCCACCAGCCAGGCCAATAGTTATTGCCTTACCCTTTTCTCCCATCTTTCGAAAATTAATAAAAATATTGCGGTAATAGATAAATATTATGCCTAAAAAAAGTAACAAACCAATAATCCCCATTTCCGCCCACATCTGTAAATATTCATTATGTGCCTGAACGGCAAAACCATGGGGATAAATATCACGATTGTTACCCTGGGCAAAAAACTCCGCTTGGTGGGGGAGAGACTGGTAACCATAAGTTCCTACCCCCGAACCAAGTAGAGGGCGCTCCTCTATCATCATCCAGGTAAACTTCCAGATAGCCACGCGTCTTAAAGTCGAACTGCCGGAAGTTATAGATTCTATGGTCACCCGTTCTCTTAAATTTCCCAAAGTGCTCCCTTTTTGATTTAAAGGATGAGGAATATAAACAAGGGCGGCGGCAACAATAACCAGAATCAAAAAATAGAAAGCAAATCTTCTATAGTGTTTTTTGTTTAATTCACCTACCGCACTCCTATAGTAGAAAAAAATTAGTACCGGGATAGTTACCACTATCGCCAGTAAAGAGCCCCGGGTAAAGGTTAAAAGAAGTGCTATCCCCATAATAATCAAAGCAATTAATAAGAAAATTCTATTAAATATTTTCTCTCTGGATAAAAATAAACCAAGGGAAAGTGCTAAAGGCAGAATAATAAATTCGGCAAAATAATTGACATTACCAAAAAGTCCAAAAACCTGATTTCGGGCAATATTGCCAGTCCAGAATTCAAAATCAATCCCGAAATACTGGAATATTCCATAGAGAGCCATGCCAGTACCAACAACAATTATGACCAACAATAATCGGTCTATATATTTCTGCTCTTTTATGGATTGAGAGGCAATATAATATAATAATGGTCCGGCCAAAAAAAAGGGTAAAGCAAGGAGGCTATTATAGATATTTACTGACCAGATTAAGGAGAGAGAACCAAATACTAAATAAAGAAATATCGGTAGATTAAGGGGAGTTTTTATCCAGACAATCCGACCCACTGCTATCAATTTTAGCAATAACAAGGTAAAACCAATTAAAGTCAACAATTGCAATATCAGGTCTTTGGCGGGATTAAAAACTGGAATGCAGTAAGGATAAAAAGCAAGGGGAATAAGAATGACCAGCAGTAGTAAAATAATGAATATACCATCGTCCCATTCAGAATATTTTTTCTGATTTAAAATTAAATTATCTTCACCTTTCATTTATCACTCTTACCCTTTTATCCTATCCTAATTCCAACTTTTTCTTATTAATTATTTGAGTGCTCCCCGTGGCAATATCATCCACTTATTCCCGCATCTTTTATCTGAAAACTATTAACTGTAAACTGAAAACCATCTTTANNCTGTCATGAACTAATTAATCAATTTACTTCCACATCAGCTTTTGCCCATTTACCTTTATAATTAGCCCAGACTTCATAACTACCCAGCTTTTCAGGATTTGTTGGGGTAAAGGTGGTCTGAAGAGAGCCTTCAGTGGGCGACAACTTCCATACTTTACCACAAGCCAGACACTCATAGGTAGCCACCCATTTTACTTCAGAAGCATCAATCCTGATCAAGTTATCCTCTGTATTGTAGGCTTTGACTTCAAACTTTTTAGACT
>DFYM01000030.1 GCA_002383355.1 Candidatus Immundihabitans aquiphilus
AAGCAATCTCCAGAAATATAACCTAGTTTATTTAACAGGGAACTGGGTAACTGGCTAATTAACCATAAACTTATATTTTTCGGAAAATTATCTCTTTATTTCTTTCCTCCAAATCAGCTTCTATTTTATCCCCTTCTTTAAACTCCCCTTCTAGAATCTTTAGGGCTAAGGGGTCTTGAAGGTAACGCTGGATAGCCCTCTTTAAAGGTCGAGCTCCATAATGAGGGTCATATCCCTTTTCCACTAAAAATTCCTTTACCCGTCGAGTAACTTCTAAATCAATCTTTTTATCCTGTAATCTCTTCTTTAGAATGTCTAACTGGATATCCACAATTTTTATAATCTTTTCTTTATCTAAATTATTAAAAACTACTACCTCATCAATCCGGTTTAAAAATTCGGGTTTAAAATGTTGACGTAAAGAATCCATTACTTTTTGCAAGATAACTTCTCTATTCTCTTCCTTCATTTCGTAAATCCACTGACTCCCGATATTAGAAGTCATAATTAGGATAGAATTTTTAAAATTAACTACTCTCCCCTGTCCATCAGTTAAGCGACCATCATCTAAAATCTGTAACAAAATATTGAAAACATCGGGATGAGCCTTCTCAATTTCGTCAAAGAGAATAACAGAATAAGGTCTACGTCGGACAATTTCGGTTAATTGGCCACCTTCTTCGTACCCCACATAACCAGGAGGAGCGCCAATTAAGCGGGCTACACTATGTCTCTCCATATATTCGGACATATCCAGACGTACTAAAGCGTTCTCCTCATTAAATAAAAAACTAGCCAAGCTGCGCGCCAATTCAGTTTTACCCACTCCCGTTGGTCCCATAAAGATAAAAGAGCCTACCGGCTTATTGGGATCGGCTATCCCTACCCTTGACCTTCGGATGGCATTGGAAACTAACCTAATCGCCTCATCCTGTCCTACTACTCTCTTTTTAAGTTCTTCTTCCATTCTGATTAATTTATTTGCCTCACCCTCCATCAGTCGTCCTACCGGAATACCCGTCCACTTAGAGACGATTTCAGCAATATCCTCTTCATCCACTTCCTCTTTAAGCATTTTGCCCTCTTTTTGCAAAGAAGCTAACTTTTCGTTTTCTCTCTCCAATTCCTTCTGTAACTGAGGGATCACTCCATATTTTAACTCAGCTACCCGGTCAAGATTCCCTTCTCTTTCTGCTTTCTCTGCCTCTATTTTAGCCTGCTCAATCTTACTTTTTATTTCGTGAATCTTTTGGATACTGTCTTTTTCGTTTTTCCAATGCAATCTCATACTATCTCTTTTTTCTTTAAGAGAATTTAACTCTTCTTCTAATTTGCGAAGGCGTTCTTGTGAAGCCTTATCTTTTTCTTTTTTTAAGGCTTGCTTTTCTATCTCTAACTGAACAATCTTCCTTTCCAGTTCATCTATCTCCGCTGGCATACTATCAATTTCTATTCTTAGGCTCGCCGCTGCTTCATCCACCAGGTCAATGGCTTTATCGGGCAAAAATCTATCCGTAATATAGCGAGCAGACAAGGTGGCAGCAGCAATTAAAGCCGAGTCTTTGATCTTCACTCCGTGATGTACTTCGTATCTTTCCTTTAATCCCCGTAAAATAGAAATAGTATCCTCTACTGAAGGTTCTTTAACTAATACCGGCTGGAACCGCCGTTCTAAAGCTGCGTCTTTTTCGATATATTTTTTGTATTCTTTTAAAGTGGTCGCTCCGATACAATGCAATTCTCCCCGAGCTAAAGCCGGCTTTAACATATTAGAAGCATCTATTGCCCCTTCAGCTGCTCCCGCCCCCACTAAGGTATGAATTTCATCTATAAAGACAATTATTTCTCCGGCGGAGTCCTGAATCTCTTTTAAAACTGCCTTTAAACGATCTTCAAACTCTCCCCGGTACTTGGCACCGGCAACCATAGCGCTTATATCCAAAACTATTATTCTTTTGCTTTTTAAACCCTCCGGGACATCTCCCCGCACAATCCTCTGCGCTAAGCCTTCCACAATAGCAGTCTTCCCTACCCCCGGTTCACCAATTAACAAAGGATTATTTTTAGTTCGTCGAGAGAGTATTTGCATAACTTTCCTGATTTCCTCATCTCGTCCAATAACTGGATCAAGTTTACCTCTCCTGGCTAATTCGGTTAAATCGCGAGAGTAACGCTCTAAGGCTTGATATTTCTCCTCGGGATTTTGGTCGGTAACTCGTTGATTTCCTCGAATATCCACTAAAACCTGATAAATTTTGTCTTTACTAATCCCCGCCTCTTGTAGTAAATCACTCACTGCCGTCCCTTTGGCTTCCACTAAAGCAATAAATAAGTGTTCAGTGCTTACATATTCATCCTTTACTCTCTGAGCTTCCTCTTGGGCAGCATTTAATACCTGGTTAAGTTCGCTACCTATATATTGTTGTCCCCCACCCCCGTAAATCTGGGGAATCCTGGCTAACTTTCTTTCTAATTTAGCCTTGAGTTCTCCAGTATTAACTTCTAATTTCTGTAGTATCGAAGGCACTACTCCATCTTTTTGATTAATTAAAGCCAATAGCAGATGTTCACCTTTTATTTCCTGGTGGTTATAACTGGCTGCAATTTGTTGGGACTCACCCAGAGCCTCCTGGGCTTTTATAGTAAACTTATCCAATTGAATCATTTTTTTCCTCTCCGTCAAAAACTATATTAATATTAATTTTCCTCTTCCTTCTTTCCTTGGGTTAAGGAAAAAAGCGGAAGTTAGAAAAAATAGGGTCATAAACAACTTGGACCAAGATTTCTTCTTTCATTAAAGTAGCTATAAACTAAATCTCTCTTCTCTTTGGATCCTACCTTAATGAGAATAAAGTTAGTCTATGAAATATAAAAAAAGAACAAAAAGATACCTCTCTTCTTTTGTTCTTTAACCGGACTATTAAAGGTAGTTATAGTAATCAGGGGAAAAGGGATGTAGAAAAACTATTCGTTCTTCTCCATCCCTTTGATTTGGTCCCGTAATTTGGCAGCTTCCTCATAGTTTTCTGTCTCTACTGCTTTCTGCATCTTTTCCCGTAGTTCGGTAAGTTTCATTTCTTTTTCATCTTCTAAGGCAATCTTTTCAGTAGAAGCTTTGTCTAATACCTCTTCGGTAACATAAATTGGGGCATTAACCCTTAAGGCTAAAGCGATAGCATCACTAGGTCTCGCATCAATTTCCTTTTCCCCCTGATCTAATCTTAGGTTAATAGTAGCAAAATAAGTACTATCCTTAATGTTGCAAATAACTATCTGGGTAACCTTTGCTCCTATAGAATCCAGAATATTTTTCATTAAATCGTGGGGTAAAGGTCTTGCTGGTTTAACCTTTTCCAAGGCTAAAGAAATCATCTTGGCCTCATAGGGCCCTATCCAGATAGGAAGCCACCTTTTCTCCGTCTCCTCTTTTAAGATTACCACAAAACCCTTAGTGGTCGGATCTATTGCTACCGCCGAAACTTTTACCCTGATCATTTCTTTAAATCCTCTTTTTTTATTATATTTTACCATCTCTACTTCTACCTTTACCTTCTTTCTCTCCCTTTTGCTTTTATTTAATACTATTCTGTTAATATTATACTACAAAAAAAGAAAAAAATCCTCCCCCAAATTTAATCTTGGTTTTTTTAAAATTTTCTTCAGTTACCATAAATTTGCAAGATAGCAGGTGATAGATACTCTATTTTTCTTTCTCGTTTCTAGGCTATAGGCTTAAATATAAATTAATTTCGCGCTTATATGGGCATACTTGAGAATCCCCTATTAAAACCATATTATCCTAAATATGCTTTAATTACTTTAGGATTTTTAGCAATTTCAGAAGCGGGTCCATCGAGAGTAATATTCCCGGTTTCTAAGACATATGCCCGGTGAGCAATTTCTAAAGCCAGATGAGCATTCTGCTCTACCAATAAAATAGTAGTGCCCTCATTATTTGCCTGTTTTATTACTCGAAATATATCTCGAACTAAAAGAGGGGCTAATCCCATAGAAGGTTCATCTAACAACATAAGTTTAGCTCGCGCCATCAATCCGCGGCCCAAAGCTAACATCTGTTGTTCTCCGCCGGATAAAGTTTCTCCTAACTGGTTTTTTCTTTCTTTTAATATCGGAAATAAGTCATATACTTTATTCAAATCGTCCTGGATGGCAACTTTATCTTTTCTTCCCCAGGTAGCCAGCTCTAAATTTTCTTGTACAGTAAGTGGACCAAAAATTATTCTTCCTTCCGGGACATGGACGATACCCTTTTTTACTAAATCACAGGCCGGCACCGATAATAAGTCTTTGTTTAAAAAAGTAATGCTTCCTCCTTTAGGTTTAAGAAGATTAGATATAGTGCGTAAGGTGGTTGATTTACCAGCCCCATTTGCTCCAATTAAGGTAACTATTTCGCCTTCTTTTACTTCAAAGGAAATTCCTTTAAGAGCACGAATTGGCCCATAAGATACCTCTAAATTACGAACTTTTAACATCTTTTTCTTCTTCTCCTAAATAAGCTTGTATAACCTTCGGGTTTTTTTGTATTTCCTGAGGAGTCCCCTCGGCGATCCGAACTCCAAAATCCATTACCATAATTCTTTCACAAATTCCCATTACAAATTGCATATGGTGCTCTATCAAAAAAATAGTTAATTGAAAATCTTCTTTGATTTTTTTAATTAATTCCATTAATTTAGTAGTCTCGTAGGGGTTCATTCCCGCTGCTGGCTCATCAAGGAGAAGCAAACTGGGTTGGGTAGCTAAAGCTCGGGCTATCTCTAATTTTCTTTGTTCACCATAAGGAAGGCTTCCCGCTGGTTTATTACTATAAGTTTGTAAATCAAAAAGTTGGAGCAGTTCCCTCGCGCGTTGATCCATTTCCTTTTCCTCCCGATGATAATTTTCATCCCTTAGTATACCTGATAAGATGTTATAGTGCGTACGAAAATGGTAGGCAATGAGAATATTTTCTAAAACACTAAGGCTGGGAAAAAGACGGATGTTTTGAAAAGTACGAACAATCCCTTTTTGAGTGATTTGGTGAGGTAAAAGTCCACCAATATTTTCTTTTTTAAAAATGACTTCTCCGGAAGTAGGAGGGTATATCCCGGTGATCACATTAAATACGGTAGTTTTGCCTGCTCCATTAGGCCCAATCAAGCCAACTAACTCATCTTTCTTAATCTGGGAATTAAATTTTTCCACTGCTTTTAGGCCGCCAAAGTAACAGCATAAATCTTTTAATTCTAAAATTACCACTTAATTTACCTCTTTCTTTTTGGGGACTAAAAATGGAAATTCACGATTTCCAAAGATGCCGTCCGGCCTTCTCAACATTAATACCACTAAAAGTAAGGGATAAACCACCATTCTCCATTGTTGAAAGTTAATTACTCTTAGAAATTCAGGCAAAATGGTAAGTCCAGTGGCCGCCAGAATAGAACCGCTAATACTTCCCATTCCACCAGCATAAAGATAGATAAGATAATCAATTGATTTTATAAAACTAAAATTATCCGGGTGAATAAATCTCAAGACATGGGCAAAGAGGCCACCTCCGATGCCCGCAAAAAAAGCACTTAAGCTGAAGGCGATAATTTTATAGCGAGTAGTATCAATACCCATGGCTTCTGCTGCTACTTCATTTTCTCTTATAGAAAGGCAAGCTCTACCATGGGTAGAATAAATAAAGTTACGCATAATAATAACGGATAATATACAAATAACATACACTAACCAAAATTGGGAAAGAGCTGGTATAGTAGATAACCCCCGGGGTCCGTTTATCTGGCCAATAGTTTCTGAAAATTTAACCAGTCCCAGACGGCTCAAAAAAGAAGCAATTTCATCAGAAGCACGAATAATTGAGCGGACTATTTCCCCAAAAGCTAAAGTAACTATGGCTAAATAGTCACCTCTTAGTTTTAGCGTCGGCAGTCCAATAAGATAGCCAGCCATTGCCGCCAGTAACCCCCCTATAATTAGTGAAAAAATAAAAAGTGCTAATTGAGGGAGATAAGCCATTTTCGCTGCTTTAAAGAGAATGGTAGTAAAATAAGCAGAAGTATAGGCTCCGATACACATAAAGCCCGCGTGTCCAATCGAAAATTGCCCGGTAAATCCATTGATTAAGTTTAAACTTACGGTCATTATAATATTAATCAGGGCGAACGTAAGTATTTGCATATAATAACGGGTAAGGAGGCGAGGAACAAGGGGAATAGTACCATTAAGTATTTCAATTAACCCATAGACCAGAATAGTGATTAAGATAAATTTATAATATTCTCTGGCTAGATTGACTATTTTTTTTATAATTCCCACTTTTATACCTTTTCTTTGTCAAATTTCCCTAAAAGTCCGGCTGGTTTAAATATTAAAACTACGATCAGAATTATAAAGGCAATACCATACCCAAAATTAGAATTAATGGAGGTAGCGAAGGTTTCAGATATACCCATTAGATAACCACCTAACATGGCTCCGGGGATGCTTCCAATCCCCCCTAAAACTGCAGCAATAAAGGCTTTAAGGCCCGGCCATATTCCCAGATAGGGTGATTGTAATTGCCCATAAGTGAGAGCAAACAATGTACCTGCTGCCGCTGCAAGTGCAGTCCCAATACCAAAAGTAATAGAGATAATATTATCTATATTTATACCCATCATCAAGCAGGCATCTTTATTAAAAGCGACCGCACGCATAGCCTTCCCTAACATAGTTTTCTTAACAATATATTGTAACAAAATCATAAGAATAATAGTTACCAAAACATCTAATATTTTAATATTATTAACGGAAATCCCGGCTAAATTGTAGGTTTTATCTGCAATTAAGGGAGGGAAAGGGAGGAAGTGTGGTCCAAAAACTATTTTATTCAAGGGAAAAGGAACTTCCGCCGGAGGGAGGGCGAAAAAATTTTCCAAAAAAAGGGAAACACCCAAGGCAGTGATTAAAGCCGCCAATCTTGGTTTAAACCTTAGAGGTTTATAAGCAATTTTTTCTATCGTCATCCCCAATAAGGCAGTAACCGCCATAGAAAAAATTAAAACTATAATAAAGGGAGACTTAAAGTGATGAGCAATTAAATAATTACCTAAAAAATAAGACATATAAGCACCAAACATAAAAAGGTCGCCGTGAGCAAAATTAATTAGTTTTATAATTCCATAAATCATAGTGTAACCCAGGGCAATTAAAGCATAAATACTACCTAGCTGAATTCCATTCACTAATTGCTGCAAAAAAGCTTGAACTCCAAAAGATGAAATATATAAGAGTAAAAAAAATAAAATGATTACCGCTATAACTACATATTTTTTCCAATTTATCGATCTATCGTAAGCCAACCTATTGTGTTTAGTAGATTCTAATGATTGCTTGTTATCCATAATTTTCCCTATCTGCTACTTTCTTGAATAAGATATTATTATCAGGACATTGCTATAAGAGCAATGTCCTGATATAGAAAATTAGCTATAATTAAACATCTGAATATATTTATTGTTTAGCTATTTAGGTTATGGTTGGACAGATTTTTGGAAAACAAATTTACCGTTTTCGACTTTAATTATAGCTGCACTCTTGACTGGATTGCGATTTTCATCGAAAGTAATTTTACCAGAAACACACTCTAAATTAGTAGAGGCAATAGCGTCTCTAATGGCTGCCCCCTCCATAGAGCCCGCTCTTTTTAGAGAATCAACTAAAATTAAAGCTGTATCATAACCTAAAGTCGCAAAGGCATCAGGAGTTTGCCCATGGGCCTCGGTATATTTTTTTACAAAATTTTGCACCACTGGTCTAGGGTCTTCGGGTGAAAAATGGTTGCAGAAATATCCGCCTTCTATTGCCTCCCCACCTAATTTAACCAATTCTGGCGAATCCCATCCATCCGCACCCACAAAAGTAGCAGTAATTCCTAAAGCACGGGCCTGTTTAGCCTCGAGGGCAGCAGCAGAATAATAAGCAGCTAAGAATAGTACTTCCGGGTTAGCGGCTTTTATATTAGTCAGCTGAGCCGAGAAATCACTGGTTTTATCTTCATCAGTAAAAGACTCGTAGGCCACTACTTTGCCTCCTAATTTTTCAAAATTTTCTTTGAAGGCTTCAGCTAACCCTTTCGTATATTCATTAGCATTATCAAAGATAACTGCTGCGGTCTTTGCCTTTAAGTCATTATAACTAAAAGAAGCAACTACCGCTCCCTGGAAAGGATCAGTAAAACAGGTTCGGAAAATATAATCACCAGTAAGAGTTACTTGAAGGGCAGTAGAAGATGGGCTAATAACTGGAATCCCTGCATCTTGAGCAATAGGAACGCCGGCTAAAGTGCACTTACTGGTTACTGCACCAATAATAGCTAATACCTCATCTTGATCGATTAACTTACGGAAGGCATTAGCAGCTACTTCGGGAGAACCCTGGTCATCTTCCATAATAAAATTGACCAAATATTTTTTCCCTCCAATGTCTGCTCCACCTTCAGCGTTTACCGTGTCGAAAGCTAAATTACAACCATTTTTTACCGAAATTCCAAAGGTAGCCGCCCCACCGGTTAAACAACCAACGCCGCCAATTTTAATCGTCTCTTCTGCTGTGGCTACTAAACTAGAACACATAAAAACTACTAGGATTAAAAAAATAACTGCTTTTCTATTCATTTTTGCCCCTTTCTTTTATTTACATATAATACAATTAATTATTAAAATACTCTGTACCAATAGCAAACTAAAATCTAACTGAATTTTATTTTAGAGGTTACCACCTCCCTCCCCTTTCGGTTTTTGCTGACGNNCTTTCTGTCTTTCGGGTTAATAAAAAGCCTGAAAGATAGCTCATTCTTTAACTTATGAAACTTATCCTTCAGGCTTTTATCCTGAAAGTGTAGCATTTAATCGCTAAAATGCCTGACATCGCTTGGTCCAGACTTCTTTATAAAATAAAACTATAAAAAACGGAACCCTAGATGCACTCCCATATTATTATTTAATTTTTTAAAAATAATATCACTTACCGCTAGAGATGTCAAGTTATATATTTAGTTT
>DFYM01000012.1 GCA_002383355.1 Candidatus Immundihabitans aquiphilus
CTGCTGTAATGTCTGCAGAAACAAATATATCTCCCTGTGGCCCTAAGATCTGCCTAACTAGAGTTTCCTCAACTAATCCTGTAGATACGGATTTCTGTAATTCCCTTCTTTGCGTTGTGTTTAAAACTAGATTCCAGCTATCAGCGAATACATTATCCTCATCAAACTTTGCAAGTCCGTTAGCTACTGATACTAAGGCATTTCCAAATGATGTTCCAAAATCTGCTCCGGCAGTTGTGTTTCCAGCGGCTTGGTATAATCCGTTTATCTGGTATGCGGATCCATCCCTCTTCCATCCCTGAACACCTAATGAATTTTCCGCCTTAGTTACCATGGCTCCGGCAGATAGTGCAGCGGCAGTGTCAAATGGGATTCCCTGATTTTCAAAAGCATCGAAATCCCTTCTTGGAATCTTAAAATGCTTTTTAATTACTGGGATTGCAATATTAGTTACAGAAACATTAATGTTATCTGTTGAGGCTTCCCCAGTGTCTATATCGTAGGTGATCATTGCATCTGACATTTCAGTAATGGAGTAGTAATCTACATTTTTTATTCCTCTTCCAGCTATCCTAGTGTTTAGAGGTAAAAGCTTTCTAATCAGATTTCCGGCCCTAAGTGGATTTACTAATTCTTGGTCTACATATCTTGCAGCTTTCTTAAATGCTGTTGTCATATTTTTTCCTCCTTAAATTAAACTCAATACAAGCATGTCTGCAACTGCTGAAGAAGCATCTGCAGCTACCATCGCTTTTGCTACTGGCATTGTAGCCTTACTCATTACTTCAATGTAAAAGTTTCCTGTAACTGTTGCATCGGAAGTTGTGTAAGATACTTTCTTTGCTGTTGCTCCAACTAAGTAGAAGTTCTTTATTGGAAGATAAAGTGCAGAAGTATCAGCGGTTTTAATTTGAGCTTCATCTAGTAAAACTCCAAGTGTAATATTAGATGCTGTGCCATCAACTAGATTATGATTTACAAATCCGGCAGTAGTTAGATCCTCACCGTCAATAAATCCATCTGCATCCCCTGATTCAGAGGCTAAAAGTCCGATATCTATCGTTGCACTGGCATTAGTTACTACTTCTACTATAACATCATTTACCATTATTCCGCTTGGCAAAACTACTCCAGTTGTGAATTCTGAAGTCTTTTTGATAAATCCGACTTTTACTCCCCAACCATCCTTAAGTTTTATAGCTGGAGCAAGTGTTCCATCATTCCATGGGACTAATATATCCCCTCTCGCTGCTACAAATCCTACACCTAGTTTTGCATTAATTACAAAGTTTCCTCCAAAATGCACTGCTGCCATATGGTTAACAGTATAGATCGTACTTGGTGTTGCTGGTCTGAATTCTCCAGCAGTGTTTTCCCACCCAAGCCAACCTACTGGCGGTTTAGTTGCTCCATCGCAAACTACTACTTCTGCAGCGGTTGTTCCGGCCTGTACTAATCTACCAGCATACATGTTTGTAGCTGTTTCAACTTCCATTTCAATTGTTAATGGAGTTCCCCTTTCGATTATCCTGTTTGTTGGTGTCTGAAATCCTGAATCTACCATTTACATCACCTTACTTAGAGGCTTCCATCCTTTTGTTGCTGGATCATAAGTTCCAACATGGATCTTTTCCTCTCCTTTAGTGTTATTTTCGGCATAAGCCATGCCTTCAGCTTCAGTGGGTACTTTCTTAGTTTTAATCTCGGCCATATTTACTGCAAAATCCATTGGATTCTCGATAAAAAGTTTCTTTAGATTAGCCTCCTCTTCTGGAGTATGGATCTTGCCAACTGGCAAACTGGCCTTAACTTTCTCCCACTTTGCCTCCATTTCTTTCTTTTTAGTTTCCTCTTCTGCAACTTTGTATGTAGCTATTGTTGTTTCTAATTCTTTGATTTTTGCATCCCTAGAAGCCATCTCATTTTTAAGGCCATCAAACTGGCCTAATAGCTCCGTTTTTTCCTTCACTAAAGCTGCATTGTCTGAGGAAAGCTTACTTATTTCATCTGCCATGAGTTTTTCCTCCTGATTTATTGCAATATCTTCTTCAACTGGAAACTCTTTTACAAGTGCCTCCAGCTTTTTAAAGAATAATTGCAGCTTACTTACTTTTGTTTCTGACATAGGATCTTCTCCCATATTTACAGTTATAGCTCCCATGTCTCTTGGCTTTCTTATCAAATCTTCTTTAAAGATTAGAACATGATTGGGAAGAACTTCTTTTAATCTTCTTACAACTTCCCCATCGATTATGTCCCAATCTGAATTGTTTATAAAAGCTGTAGATGGAGATAATTCCCCACTTAGATATTTATCCAAGATTTCCTTATCCTGAATATCCAAAATTCCCATCAATCTAGGTTTCCCTTTTTTATCCTCTGGCTTAATTACATACGGATTTTTTACCTTCCCTACAATCTTACCGTTAATTTTCTTTAAGGCTTCCTCTGGATTGTCTCTAAATAGGAAGGGATCTGGATGATCTTCTGCATAAACAATAGGTACATCATTCCAGTTAGATCCGTCTCCAAAAGCCTTTGGATCGTAAAAGAAATCTCCATGTTGTCGGTTTAAAATATTCAGAATAGTTTCTTTTTGGGTAGCAGCTTCATCTAAGCTTAACTCTTGAGTATTGGAAGCCATTATTAGTATTAAGTATTCAATTACTTATATTCTTAACTCCTTTAAAAAAGTAAAAATGGCCTTATTGGCCTTAAAAATAGAAAAAAAGTTATTTAAAAGGAATCATTTTATCTTTATGCTTTTGCAAGAATACTCTTTTGTCAATGTTGCTCATTTTGGAAAAATCCTCAAATTCTTCCTCAGAAGCGAAAATAGATTTACTTGGTGGATATACTGGATTGGTAGTATCCAATTCTATCAAATCCTTTTATTTTTTCGTATTCCCTGTACATGATTCCTTTTTTTGTTATACTTTTCAAAGCCTTATTTTTTCTCAAATCTGGCATTTAATTACCTCCCTTCTTTTAATGCTTTATTTAATCCAATGCAGAAATAATCACTGCATCTTTTAACTATCCATTTGCCAAACATATAGCCCATTAATTCCAACTTCTCATTGCTATTAGAAATCTCTTGCTGATTGGTACGGATAGTTACAGTTAATTCACCATGCGAAGTGCATCCTATCTTAGTGCTATCGTAGCTATTATTTCCTCCGCATTGCTTTTCCTTTCTAAAGAATTTAAACATTTAATCTACCTCTATCTTACTTGGTAAATATACTTTTGGCTCTTCTATAAGATCCACAATTTGTTTTATATCGCCTTCTTTAGCGTAGTTTTCTTTTGCAAACTTTTCAAATGCCTTATTATCCAACTTTAAAAATAATCCATGCTCTTTAGCGAATTTCATTGCTTTTGCTTCATCGTATCTAACGCTTTTAACAATCTTTACTTCAATTCCAAAATCCCTGTGTTTTTCCAAGTCCAAGCGATAGCCTTCAATCACCGCTTCCCTGATATTATTTTCTTCTGTTTCCACCTGCTTGTTTATTGCACCAAGCATTTCAATATCTTCTTTCATCATGGTTTCAAACTGCATGAAAGCGTTATCTATCAGTTGCTTTTTAGCTGCAGCTTTTTCCCTTAATTCTTTTAAAATTGCCATCTTCTCTTTTAGATCTTCCATTTAGATTACCTCTAAATTTTAAATGCTGATTTCTTTTCACCGTTGTCTAATACAAAATAATTAGGCGGCACAGCATCACTTGTTACTATTTTGAAGTTCTTATCGTTTTTAGATTTCTGCTGTATTTCCGTTTTATCTTCCATGATTATTCCAAATGTAAATTTGTCCCCACAATACATGCAATAATTAGCCTCAAGCAAAAGGTCTAATTTTGCTAAACATTTCTTTTGTTTATCCGGTTCAGTGCAGCCAATTAAAACATGATTAATGTCTTCTAATAAATTGGCCATTTCCTCACAGCATACATTTTCATATTGCAATTCCCTTCCGGTTATTCGCTTCACATATTTCTGCTTAATTCTTAATTCCATTTAATCCACCTCTCTTTCATAATAAATATTTAGGATAGTTTCCTGTGTTGCATATAGTTTAGGTACGGTCACCCAGATCCTATCTTCCCACTCTTCATGCTCTAATTCAACACCGTTAAAATCAGTTATCTTGAAGCGTTTGACCTTTGTAAAATCCGTTATTTTGGCCTTATCGATAGCTATATTTGCTCCCCTGACATTACTGAAAATATTGTGTTTTAAGTATGGTGCTATCCTTATCACCTGCTTAAAACTCTTTAACAAAATTACCACTCTTCTTTGTATCCGCATTTTGAACAGTGCATACCGATAGCAACTGGATAACTTGCTGAAGTGCTGCCATAAGGTACGCTTTCATAAATAGTGATAATTTCGTCATCTGTTAATTCTTTGTGGCATCTTGGACAAATATCGCAATCACTAATCTTATCAGCATGTTCTGTTTCCCCAGTATCATAAAATTCTGGACATCCTTTGCAAGTTCTGCCACATGAAATAGGAACATCTTCATAATCTATCTCTACCCAGTGTAATCCTTTAGATTCCGCTTCTCGTTGCTTTTGCAATTGCCTATCTGCAAATCTGCATCCCACTTAATCCAACTCCTCATAAGGTATTCTAAAACAAAATTCCTCATCAGTGGATTCTTCCTCTTCTTCCTCATTTAATTTTTCAATCCATAAATCCTTCATTTTGCCCATATTAATTACCTCGCTTAAATTAAATAAAAAATAAAAAATTATGGACAGTATGTAGACTGCTGCCTTACTACCCACGCATCGAATTCTTCTTGGTGTTTTGGACATAACTTTTCTGCATATCCGTTTAAGGTGTCTTCAATGCATCCGCATGGCAGATTTTTTATATATTCAGTATCTTCATCCATGCCAACTTCTACCACTTCACCTGTAAAGTGGATATCGGCCTTTTCAATTATTTCCTCTAAATCCTTTATAGTTCCAAAATTTGTTTTAACTACCATTTAATTACCTCATATTCCTATACCTATATAGGTATATAAATGTTATGGTTTAGTATTGCCTTTTGAATAGGATCCAAAAGAGTAATCCTATTGGAACACCAATCATTAAAAGAAAAGATAAAATTAAAAGATATATTATTGCTGCATACATTTTTACCATCCATGGATTATTATACCTAGATTCTGGTATGCTTTTTTAACATTTGCTATCCTGTTAATGATAGTTATCCCATCAGAATCGCTTCCGGCAAATAATAATCCGGCAGCATAAGCAATTCCGTTAATGATCTTCCAGACACCAGATCCAGAATCTCCTCCGGCAGAAAACGGTTTGCCATCCAATCCTTCAATTACCACTTGATCAGCAAAAGTTAAAATGCCTTCATCAAACCAGACTCTTTGCATAGATTTTACAACTGTCACTATCCCATAAGTTAATCCAGTTGTTCCGCCATGCTTTACTACTGTATCGCCTAATTCCAATTCTACAATACCATCGCCTATTGGGATATCTGTTCCAAATATCTTCTTTTCAAAAGGAACATTTTGTTTAAGCTCTATCATGCTGGTATCTACAAAATTAGTTTTATTGCTATACAGATTAACATAGGCTAATAAGTTACCTATTGTGTCGCTGCTTATCTTTCCGCCATCATAAGCTGCTGGTTGAAGGAAAGGATCCCCAATTTGAGCATTACCATTTTCATCAACAATGCTGCATGATCCTATATGATTGTTTGTAGTTAAAACATCTGCTTCTCTGCTGTTAGTCGTGTCTGGTATTTCCGGATCCGGCATTATTTCCTCGATTCCAAACAGCCATCTTAAAAAATTCCATAGCC
>DFYM01000027.1 GCA_002383355.1 Candidatus Immundihabitans aquiphilus
GCTATGTATTGATATTTAATAACTAACGACTAAAAGGGTAGTTTCTTAACCCGTATCCGGTCGAGATGCGGAAGATTGCTTATGAAATATAAAGGGCCCGAAAGCTCTCCTCATAAGTAAAGAGCGTAAGAAGCTATTTTAGAAAAAAACAGAAATTAAGATTAGTTAATTTCGCGAAATTAAATAAAAATAAATGAATTTTTTAAAAAATGAAAGGAGATAAAGAAAGAAATGAAGAAATTATTATTGATACTAGCCGTAGTTGCCCTGGCTTCTTTCCTTGCTGTCGGCTGTATTCCTACAACGCCGCCAGGAGGCGAAGGCGAAGGTGAGGGAGAAGTAGAAGGCGTAGTTGTCGAGGTCGAAGACGAAGTTGTAGTTGGCGGGAAGACCTACGTTAAGAGCGGAACCCGTGGAATTACTGTAACCTTCCCGGCACCAGTAGAAATGGCCGTCGCTTATATTACTCCTTGTACAGGTGGAATAGAGAAAGATAAAATTGTTCCCACTGGTAGCCCTATTCCTTTGTGGTCTGAAGATGGACTGGTCTGGACCGGTTCTGGGACCTTTGGTGGTACTACAGCTTATGATTGCTGTTCTTCTTATGTTTTAGTAGAAGCCGGTGAGTGTGAAGCAGATGTTTGTGTCTACTACCCAGTCATCGTAGATTCAGAAGTACCCTATGCCTGCATTGAGGTAACTTCCGAAGAATGTGAATGTGAAGGCTGTGCAGTTACCTTCGAAAGTACCTCACAAGAACAGGAATGTGCGGAAGCCGAAGAATGTTGTGGTGATGACTGCTCCGGACTGGCTGGCTGGTCTATTGCTATCTATGAGGATGACCCCTTTGATAAATGCTGTGAAACTCCTTGTGACGAACCAATCTTTACCTGCAGCGGGACTGCCTGCCCCATTGATTGCACCACCGACTGTTTAGATGCAGGTGATAAATACTATGTAGTTGTAAACTTGGTAGATAACGTGGGTTGGGAGGCAGAATACTATGCAACTATTGTATTAGATACAGCTTGTGGCGTAACTGTAACCCAATTCTATGCAGACAAACTTGATTGTCAGTGCACCACTTGGGGGTCTCCAGTGACTGATACAGGTTGTGACGTCGGTGCCTGCGAGCCATTTGATAATTGCATAGAGCAAAACGGCTAATTGCGTAATAAAAGTTGCTTATTTAGGTAATAAGTGATAAAAAGAAAGAGGAGGCTGGATAAGGCTTCCTCTTTCTTTTTTTATCGAGGGGCATTGGTGGTTGGATTTGAAATAGGATAAAATTTCGTGGCCCTTATGCCTTTTATTCTTACCCTTTTACTCTCCCTTTCAGGTTCTTTTTGGGATTAAAAATATATTTATTACTTGCCAAGATTTTATTTGTTTTATATAATAAATACCATGAGGAAAAATTTTGGGAAAAAGATAATTCTTCTATTATTCTGTTTTTTTACAATGCTTTCTATAAATTCCTGTCATTCAGTAGTTACAGTTCCGGAAAATAACCAGGGGGATGAGGACAATGATCAAAGTATCATTATTCGTTCTTATCTTTTAGTTAAGGGAAATCCTGATATAGTTAAGGATTGTACACCAGAGATGACGGTTATTACTGATAAAGAGAGGGTTAGCTTAATGTCTTTCAGCGGGGATGGTGAGGATTGGTCAGAATGGGTTGATTTTGCCGAAACTTATGAGCAATTTAATGTTGCCAGTGGTTTTTACGGAGCCAAAAGAGAGTCGGGTCTTAAAACAATTTATGTTCGTTTTAAAGATAAAGAGGGGAATATTTTTCCGGAAAACCATCAAGAACCCGTTTGTTGTACTATAAACTATGAAATGCAAGAACTCTTCTCTATCCAGGTTGAACCGGATGAAATAGAATTAAAAATCGGTGGAAGTTATGATTTTATGGTAAGAGGCTATGATCTATTTGCAAAAAATGAAGTTCCCCTTGATGGAGAAAAAGTTGAATGGACTAAACCTTGTGGTGTCGGCAGGCTAGTTCCTACCACTGGCTTAAAAACCACTTACACAGCTCCGGAAACCCCTGGCACCAGAAATATATCTGCCCATTATGGTTCTTTAGGTGCCGCGGCAAAAATAGTTGTTCTGGACTAGATAGAAAGAGTTGAATTTAGGTCTCTACAGGCTAATTACCTGATTGTGGGTTAGTGATGAGGGAAATTTTTATATAAAAATATTTAAAAATAAAATCAAAATTAAGGAGAAAAAAATGAAGAAACTAATTGTATTGTTACTGGTGATTTCTTTAGTAATTTTTGCTATAACTGGATGTGATGGATTCACACCACCTAACGAAGGCGAAGGTGAGGGAGAAGGTGAGGGCGAAGAAGAAATAAAACAAGTGGTGCTGGTGGAAGCATTTGTAGCTGAAGGATGCCCATCTTGTGCCAAAGTAGAACCATATTTAGAGCAATTAGCAAATGAATATGGCAGAGATGAAATGATTTTGGTTGAATTAATTCCCTGGAATTTGTATGCCATCCCAGAAGCATATCAGCGATATGAGTGGTATTCATATTCCACGGCCGGTACTCCCCAAATTATGTTTAATGGCTTAACCAATCCCCTGGTCGGTTCTCAAAGCTATTCCACCATCAAAAGCAAAATTGAAGCGCAGTTAAATGCCACACCGAAAGTATCCATTCAAGCAACCAGAACGGAAATCGGTGAAACTTCAACTATCAGCGGCACCATTAAGAATATTAGTGATACTGCTTTATCAAATTTGGTGATTAATGGTATGGCTTTTAAAGAACGAGGAGATTTTCCTTATGCAGTTACTAATATTTTTGAAGAGGAGAAAATTGAAGTATCCTCTCTTACTGCAGGAGAATCCAAAGACTTTACCATAACCTTGGAAAATATTAACTGGGATGGACAAAGATTAGATGGTGTAATCTTTGTCCAGGAAACTACCGGTAAAAAAACAGTCTATCAATCCTTATTCATTGACTAATATTGTCATGGGGCTGGTTCTTATTGCCACATTTTGAAAAAAATAGTTTTCAGTTCACAGTAAACAGTTTTTTGGCCAAAGATGCAGGTGTAATTTTATGAGATTGCCACGGGGAGCACTCAAATAATATTGAGTGCTCCCCTCGCCATGACCAAATAAAAATGTCATTGCGAGCGCTAGCGAAGCAATCTCATAACTATCCTACTTTAGTTAACGGAGCACTAAAATTAAGAGACAAGAGGCAGGTTGGCAATGACCAAATCATAGCCCTCATTTTAGTTAAATAGCAACCCAGCATTTTGGAAAGGATAAGGGAGACTTTAAGGTAAGAGCTCACCCTCACCTAACCTCTCCCTTCTAAGGGAGAGGAATGAAAAGGGCGATGATCTTCTTCCGAGAAAGGGATAAGTAACGATAGGCCTAGAATTTGCCACAGCAGTTTATCTTCTCATCTCTCCTCCAGAGGAATGGCTAAAACAAGCCATCCTTCCTTGCCGAGAAAAACTTTGCCCTAAAGGAATCCTCTGTTTATCCACAGATGGGATATTTGCACTATTTTCTTCATTTGGCTATAGGATATGGCTAAAATATAGGGGAGTATGTTATACTTATTTTGTAAGTAGGTAAAGCGATTGAAAAAAAATCGCCAGGGAAGAGGAAAAATGTGAAATTTTAAGACCCAACTCCAAATTATGTGGGTATATAATGAAAATAGGAGAAGTAATTAAAAAAATAAAAAAAGATGGCTGGTACTTAGTAAGAATTAAGGGAAGCCATAGACAATATAAGCACCCGAATAAAAAGGGGTTAGTCACAATTTCGGGTCATTTAAAAGATGATCTTGCCAAGGGAACCTTAAATAGTATTTTGAAACAATCAGGTTTAAAGGAGGTAAAGAAAGATGGTTGAATACACCATTATTATAGAGAAAGCAGAAAGTAATTATTCTGCCTACTGTCCCGACCTACCCGGATGTATTGCTACTGGTTTTACCCCGGAAGAGACCATTCAGAGCATGAAAGAGGCTATAAAATTTCATCTGGAAGGATTAAAGAAGGAGAAAATTGCTATTCCTGAACCTTCTACTAAGGCTGTATCTATTGGAATAGCAGTATGAAGTGTGGAACTAAACTAAGTAAACTATTTTTTGAAAACTTATTTGTTATGTGATATAAAAAATATATGAAAAAATATAATTTTTTATTAATACTTTTCTTTATTGTTTTAAGTGTAGTTTATCTAGTATTCTTATTCTCAATTTCTGCTCAAAATCAAAAAGTAGAAGCTCCTAAGACAACCTTTAGCCAGAACCTCACCTATGGAAATACAGGCCATGATGGAAATCTGTAGTGGCAAAATAATTATTCAAGGGAAGAATGTTCATAGAGTTTTTTTAGTCATTAAAAAATAAAAAAAAGGGGGGGGGAAATTATCTTTGAGCAAACCATATAAAGTTAACGTAATCATTGAAAAAGATGAAAACGGATATTATGCTTATTGTCCAGAATTGGAAGGCTGTCAAACCCAGGGTGATTCTTTGGAAGAAGTATTAGCTAATATCAAAGAAGCAATTGAACTTTATTTAGAGACCTTAACTGAAGAAGAAATCAGGACTTACCTGAGTAAAGAAATATTAACCACTTCTTTAGAGGTAAAAGTTGATTAGAGCCCCAAGATTGACCAGTCCAGAAGCCGAAGCATTATATTATTATTTAAAAATGGATTTGAACTCATCAGGACCAGGGGAAGCCATAGAATATATATAAAAGGCAATAAAAGAATAGTCATCCCTTTTCATAAAGGAAAAATACTGCATCCCAAGATTGCCAAGCAAATATTAAAAAGTATAAATNNAAAGAATAGTTATTCCTTTTCATAAAAGTAAAATACTGCCTCCAAAGATTATTAAGTAAATATTAAAAAGTATAAATAACTGATATATTATATAAGGTTTGCAGTTTAGAGTTAATAGTTTTCAAAAAAGCATTCTTTTGAGGAGAAATATACAATGAAAAAATTATGCGCATCTTTTTTAATATTACTTTTGGTAGCTCTTTTAATTAGCGGTTGTGAT
>DFYM01000058.1 GCA_002383355.1 Candidatus Immundihabitans aquiphilus
TTTCTATCTTTAGTTCTTTTATGATATTTTTCTCGATATCCAGATTTATTTTTCGATTAATGGTTTTTCTTTCATATTGGATAGAAAAGTTATCTGGATCTTTACGATATCTTTCTAGTAATTTAAAGAATCTACTTCTCTTGATTCTAAGAATTGGCAAGATATAATTAAGTTTGATTTCTCCTTTCGAATATTTTTCTAAAAGTGATTTAACCTGGCTATCGGTAAAGTTTTTGTGTAATTGTTTGGACATAATTTAGAACCTCTTTTCTCTTTAAGATTGAGTTCTAAATTATACCTTTTTACTGTTTTTGGGTAGTGCACTTTTGATTTTTAAATGACCAAATTGGATCTGCTATTGACATATTTTAAAAACAATGTTAAAATTTTCCTAAATTTATCTTATTAATACTTTAACGTATTAAAGAATGAAAATTATTTCTAATCCGAAAAAATATTTTGATAAAAAGTAATTGGAACAAAAATAATATATTTTGTAAGTACAATAAAATTTTACTAATTTTGCAGATAGGATAAATAAATCGGAAAAGATAAGAGGTAATAGTAGATGAATATTCCTGAAGGTTTAAACGATTTGTTACCAGAAGAAGTTTTTAAGAGAAGATTATTGGAGAATAAAATAAGTCAGGTCTTTAACAAGTGGGGTTATCAAGAGATAATTACTCCTACTTTTGAGTTTTATGAAATATTATCTAAGGGCGCAGGGTCAATTATGAAAAAAGAGATGATTAAATTTTTTGATCGAGAAGGAAATATTATTGCCCTTCGCCCGGAGATGACCACCCCTATTGCCAGAGTAACCTCAACTAAATTAAAAGGGGAGCCCAAACCGTTGAGATTTTATTATATAAGTAATGTATTTAGGTATGATGATCTTAAAACGGGGAACCGAAAAGAATTTAATCAGGCAGGAGTAGAGTTAATAGGAGTAAATAGTAAAGAGGCAGATGCAGAAGTTATTGCTTTAGCAGCGGAGTGTTTGAAAAACAGCGGACTCAAAAAATTTTTTATAGACATAAGTCATATCAATTTTTTTAATGGAATTATGCAATCGATAAAAGTTAAAAAGGAAAGAAAACAGGAAATAAAAGAAGCAATTCTAAACAAAGATTTTGTATTACTAGAAAAGATGCTATCTTTTCCCGATATTAAAGATAAGGAAAAAGAATTTATTTTAAAGATGCCCACCTTAAGAGGAAAAGAGAAAGTATTAGAAGAGGCAGAGAAGATGATAAATAATAAATTATCACTATCTGCCTTAAAAGAGATAAAAAAAGTCTATAATCTTTTAAAAAATTGCGGATTAGAGGAATATATTCTAATAGATTTAGGGATTATACGCGACTTTGATTATTATACCGGAATTATATTCGAGGGCTATACTGATTATTTAGGATTCCCAGTCTGTGGTGGGGGAAGATATGATAATCTGTGTTTAAAATTTGGAGAAAACCTACCTTCCGCCGGTTTTGCTATTGGGCTGGAGAGATTGGCCATAATTTTGGAGAAAGAGAATATAGATTCATTAAAGTTAGAAAGACCGGATAAGTATTTAGTATATTACCAGAACGATAAAACATATTTTAAAAAAGCCCTGGTAGTAGCTGAAAATCTAAGAAAGAAAGGATTAATTGTAGAGTTAGAGATAGGAAAAAGAGAGTTTGCCGAGGTGTTAAATTATGCTCGCTCTAAAGGAGTAAAATATATTGTGATAGTAGATGTCAATCAATTAAGTAAAATCAAAAGAGTTGAAGTAGTATCCGGAAAAGAGGAAATCATAAATTATGAGTAGAGAAAAGAATGCTAATTGTTTAGTTATTGCTTTATCCAGTGGGAAATTATTTAAACCTTCTATCCAATTATTTGAAGGGATAGGGATAGATTTAAAAGGCGGGAAAGAGATAAGCAGGAAGTTGACATTTTTTGACCAGGGAGAGGAGATTAAATTTGTTATTACCAGGCCTAAAGATAATCCCACCTATGTCGAATGCGGGGCGGCAGATATCGGGATTGTGGGGGAGGATGTATTATTAGAAGAAAAAAAAGATGTTTATAGGCTCATAGATTTAAAGTTCGGAAATTGCAAGATGGTATTAGCTGTCCCAGAGGAAAGAGAGCAAGAAAAATATTATAAAAATAACGGACATCGCTTAAGAGTAGCTACTAAATATCCCCGCATTGCCGGAGATTATTTTAAAGAAAAAGGAATATATGTAGAATTAATTAAACTCTATGGATCAGTAGAATTGGCCCCTCAGATAGGCTTAGCAGATATGATTGTCGATATTGTTTCTACCGGGCGTACCCTAAAGGAAAATAAGCTAATAATAGTTGATGAGATAATTCCTCTTAGTGCCCAGCTTATTGTTAATCGGATTAGTTATAAGACTAAACATAAAAAAATTACCAGACTTTTACAGGATATCAAAAAATTTATATCCTTAGAGTCAGGTAAAATTGCGGAATATTAAGGAAGAAAGGACTGGTTTAGAGTTGATAAAAACCATTTTTTTAAACAAGGAAAACAAAGAAAAAATAGAGGAAATCTGCAGACAAAGGTATTCTGAAAATAACTTAATTAATGATATTGAAAAGAAGGTTAGTGAAATTATATCCGGAGTGAAAAAGGAAGGAGATAAAGCACTTATTAAATTTACTGAAAAGTATGATGGAGTAAAGTTAAACCCCTCGGGAATAATGGTTAGTCCAGAAGAATGGAATATAGCCAGCCAAGAAACAAGAGAAGATTTATTAGAAGTAATAAAAGAGGCGATAAAGAAAATTGAAAAATATCATTTACATCAGAAAGAAAATTCTTGGTTTACCACGAAAGAAAAAGGGATTATTTTAGGGCAGATAGTAAATCCTATAGAGAGGGTTGGGTTATATGTCCCCGGAGGAAGAGCAGCTTATCCCTCTTCCCTTATTATGGCAGCAGTACCAGCAATTATTGCGGGGGTTAAAGAGATTGTTGTGGTAACTCCTCCTTCTTCTGATGGTAAAATAAATCCTTACTTATTATCTACTGCCCGGGAATTAGGCACATCGGAAATCTATAAAATAGGAGGTGCCCAAGCTATAGCTGCCCTGGCTTATGGTACGGAAACCATAAGAAGAGTAGATAAAATTGTGGGGCCTGGGAATATTTATGTAACTTTGGCTAAAAAGAATGTCTTTGGAGAGGTGGATATAGATATGCTGGCAGGACCAAGTGAAATCCTTATCTGGGCTGATGATAAAGCTAACCCCCGATATTTAGCCTGTGATTTGCTTTCTCAAGCTGAGCACGATGTAGAAGCCTCGGCAATTTTAATAACTACTTCTTCCTTGTTGGCCGATAAAGTGAGGGAAGAGATTGAACATGAGTTAAAGAATTTAAATAGAAAAGAAATCATTCAAGAGTCTTTAAAGAAAAAAGGGAAGTTAATTGTTGCCGAGAATGAAGGGATAATTTTAGAGTTTGTCAATGGTTTTGCACCTGAACATTTAGAATTACAAATAGAAAGTCCCTGGCAGATATTGGGAGAGATAAAAAATGCTGGGGCAATATTTGTGGGGGCTTATTCTCCGGAGCCTTTAGGGGATTATTGGGCAGGGCCCAATCATATTCTTCCTACTTCCGGCGGAGCAAGATGTTTTTCGCCCTTATCGGTAACTGATTTTACTAAAAAGAGTAGTATAATTTTTTATGACCAAGAGAGGCTAAAAAAAGATGGTAAAAAGATTGCAAGTTTTGCCAGATTAGAAGGGCTGGAGGCCCATGCCCGTTCGATAGAGGTAAGGAACGAAGAGGGGTCAGGTCTCAACATTTGACATAACATTTTTAGCTATTTTATTTAGGAGAGAGTTATGTCAAATGTTGAGACCTGACCCCTAGATGAAGAAAGAGTTGATTAATTAGTGTTAATTTCGGAAAAATTAAATTCAGATTATTTATTCAAGAAAAAAATTATTTTAAATAAGAAGATTTTAGATGAACTTTCTCGGGTAGATACCCTGGTCTTTGATGTTGATGGTGTCTTAATTGATGTGCGTAATTCTTATATAGAGGCCATATGCCAAACGGTTCAATTTTATTTTAAAGAGATATTGCGCTTTCAGGGTTCACAAAATTTAATAAACCCGGAAGAGATTGAATATTTTAAAATGGCCGGGGGCTTTAATAATGATTGGGATTTAACTTCTGCCGTGGTTTTGTTTTATCTATTAAAAGCAAGAGAAAATAATTTAAAGGATGTGGATAAGCTTCGAAGCAGAGGTCCCGATATAAAAACTTTTACCACTAAGATGTTATCTCCCGGAGGAGGTTTAACTAAAGTAATAGATTCAATCGAGAAAGATGGGTACGCAAAAGAATGGATATTGAGTCTGTGGGATAAAGATTTAATTACTAAAATATTTCAGGAGATTTATGCTGGAGAAGAATACTGTTTTAATATTTACGGATTTCATCCCTCATTAATTAAGAAGGATGGGCTGATAAAACAGGAAAGAATAATTATAAATAAAAAGAAGAAAGATTTTTTACAAAATTATTCTATCGGTATCTTAACCGGCAGAACTGAAAGAGAGGCCAGGGTAGCCTTAGAAAGATTGGGTTGGGATGATATTATTTCTAAAGAAAAGATAGTCACAGCTGATGATGGGGTGGGGAAACCTCATTCCCAGGGATTAAAAAAAATAGCTGACAGTTTGAAAACTAAATTGGGGATCTATGTAGGTGATACTTGGGATGATTTAATTACTGTAAAAAATATCAATAAAGAAGAGAGAAAAATAAAGTTCTTGTCGGCAATAGTTTTAGGAGAGGGATTTGATTTACGAAGCAAGTCAGTAAAGTTTTATCTTAATGAAGAGGTGGATTTATTAGCCCAAGATGTTAATTCTATCTTATATTCTTTAGAAAGAGTTAAAAATAATAGACAATAGTGGGAAGGCAGGTGTCGATAATCTTGAAGGAAAGAAAAGGTGAATATAAAAGAAAAACTTTGGAGACTGAAATAGAAGTGAAGATAGATTTAGATGGCAAGGGGATAAATAATTTACAGACAGAAATTTATTTTTTAAATCATATACTTGCTTTATTTACCTGTCATGGTCTTTTTGACCTGGAAGTGAAAGCCCGGGGAGATCTTGAAGTAGATTATCATCATACCGTAGAAGATATAGGAATATGCCTGGGTGAGGCCATTAAGAAGGCTCTACAAGATAAAAAAGGGATAAAAAGATATGGATTTACCATTTTACCGATGGATGAATCACTGGTACAAGTGGCATTAGATTTAAGCGGAAGAGGGCAATTAGTCTATAAAGTCCAATTTGAACAGGAAAGAGTAGGTTCTTTTGAGGTTAATTTGGTGGAGGAATTTTTTAGGGGGCTATCTTTTCATGCAGGAATAACTTTACATATAAATTTGCTTTATGGGAAAAATTCCCATCACATCATCGAGGCGATATTCAAGGCCTTTGGTCGAGTCTTAAATGAGGCAACCAGGAAAGATGACCGGTTAAATGATGTCTTTTCTACTAAAGGGATTATTGATTAAGAGGGGTCAGGTCTTCACATTTGACNNTCAAATGTGAAGACCTGACCCCTACACATACACAGGAGAATAATGAGAATGATGGTGATAGTAGATTACGGGATGGGAAATTTAAAGAGTGTGCAAAATGCCTTTGTTAAAGTTGGATATAAAACGGTAATAACCGATGACCCAAACCTGATTAAGAAAGCCGGTGCTATAGTACTTCCCGGAGTAGGGGCTTTTAGGGATGCTATTAAATTCTTAAAAGATAAAAAAATAGATAAAGAATTAATTGATGCCATAAAGGCAGGAAAACCCTTCTTGGGTATTTGTCTGGGGATGCAATTATTGTTTACTTTCAGTGAAGAAGGCGGGCTTTTTGACGGGTTGAATATTATACCAGGCAGAGTGAAAAGGTTTCCTGCTTCGGTAAAATGTCCTCATCTGGGGTGGGATAAAATAAAGTTTACTCATAATTCTAATTATAATATAAACCCTATCTTCAAGGGTGTTTTGGATGGATCTTATTTTTATTTTGTTCATTCTTACTATTGTGAAGTGAATAATCCAAAGATAATATATTCTACAACTGATTATGGTCTGGTCTTTCCCTCTTCTATTTGGAAAGGCAATTTATTTGGGGTTCAATTTCATCCCGAAAAGAGTAGTAAACAAGGTTTAAGGATTTTAAAAAATTTTGGAGAGTTGAGTTAAATGTTAATTATTCCTGCTATAGATATTAAAGAGGGTAGATGTGTTCGACTCAGAGAAGGTCGATTTGAGGATGTAGAGATTTTTTCTGATGACCCAATATTGATGGCAGTAAAATGGGTTAACAAAGGGGCAAAGATGCTCCATGTAGTAGATTTAGATGGAGCCTTCTATGGGAAATTAACCAATATATCAGTAATAGAACGGATTGTTAAAATGGTTAATGTGCCAGTTCAAGTAGGAGGAGGGATCAGGGGCTATAAAGAAGTAAAAAAATTATTAGACCTTGGAGTGAGTCGAATAATTTCAGGCACTATTCTTTGGAAAGATAAGACCTTGGCCAAGAAATTATTTGAGGATTTTTCTGAAAAGATAATAGCAGGTATTGATGCCCGAGATGGGTATGTAGCCATAGAAGGATGGCAAAATATTACTTCTGTTGATGCCCTGGATTTTGCTAAAGAGATGGAGAGATTAGGGGCGCAGCGAATAATTTACACTGACATTAGGAGAGATGGGACCCTTAAGGGACCTAATATATCGAATATAGAAAAGATGGTAAAAAATGTTAATATTCCTCTTATTTGCTCTGGAGGGATTACTTCTTTAGCTGATATAAAAAAATTAAAAAAGTTTGAAGTCTTAGGTCTGGAAGGAATTATTATTGGTAAGGCTTTATATAAAGGAAATATTTTATTAGAAGAGGCACTTGAATTAGTCGTTAGTGAATAGTGAATAGTCGTTAGTTTCAAATACAAAATGCAAGATAGGCAATTAAAATAGCCCAGTAAAAAATAAAGAGTGAAAGAGGAATTGATAATGCTTACTAAGAGAATTATACCCTGCCTGGATATAAAAGAAGGTCGAGTAGTAAAGGGAATTAAGTTCGTTAATTTAATAGATGCGGGGGATCCAATTGAACTGGCTTCATTTTATGAGAAAGAAGAGGCAGATGAACTGGTTTTTTTGGACATTACTGCTTCCTGGGAAAAAAGAAATATTATAATTGAATTAGCAGGAAAGACTGCGGAGAAAGTCTTTATCCCTTTTACGATAGGGGGAGGAATAAGGAATCTTGAAGATATATATTATTTATTAAGGGTGGGTGCAGATAAAGTCTCCATCAATACGGCAGCCGTTTTAAATCCTTTCCTAATTCAGGAGGCTTCTTTAAAATTTGGCAGTTCTACTATCGTAGTGGCTATTGATGCTGTGAAGATAGATTTTGATTGGGAAGTTGTGATTAATGGGGGAAGAACCAGGACCGGTTTAAGGATATTAGATTGGGCTAAAAGAGTGGAAAGGTTAGGAGCAGGGGAGATACTGCTTACCAGTATGGATAAAGATGGAACCAAAGAGGGATATGATATTAAATTAACCAAAATAGTTTCAGAAAATGTTAATATCCCCATTATTGCTTCTGGTGGTGCAGGGAAACCAGAACATTTATATGAAGTGTTAGTTGAGGGGAAGGCGGATGCCGCTTTAGCTGCTTCCATATTTCATAAAAAAGAATATTCTATACCGAAAGTCAAAGAGTTTTTAGGAAAAAGGGGAGTAGAAATAAGACTGGCGAAGGAGAAAGTAAAGGATGAGAAGAATAATGGATAAAAGTGAAATTTTAAGTCAAATAAAATTTAATAAAGAAGGGGTAATCCCGGTAATTATTCAGGACGGAAAGACCAATCAGGTTTTGATGTTGGCTTATATGAATAGGGAATCTTTGGGAAAGACTTTAGAAGAAGGGAGAACCTGTTTTTACAGTAGAAGCAGAAGAGAATTATGGTTTAAAGGGAGTACTTCCGGAAATACTCAGTTGGTAAAAAAAATTGTTTTGGATTGTGATAATGATACCTTGTTAGTTTTGGTAGAGCAGAAAGGGGTTGCCTGTCATACCGGTAACTATTCCTGTTTTTTTAAAGAAATTAAAGGTGATAAAATAGAAGAAATTAAACTTGAATCTCCTATCTATTTACAAAAAGAACAGGTAGGGAAGATAAAATCTTCTCAAGGGGAGAGTAGAGGTGAGCAATTGGAAATAGATAGTGAAATTATTGATGAGATATATAAAGTAATTAAAGATAGAAAATTAAATTATAAAAATGATTCTTATGTTTGTAAATTGCTGGCTAATTCTGAGGATATGTTGCCTAAAAAGATAGGAGAAGAGGCAGCAGAAGTTATTATTGCCCTTAAAGACAAAGATAAGGATGCAATAATATATGAAGTCGCTGATTTATGGTTTCATACTTTAGTGGCTTTAGGTAGTTGCAATATTTCCCCTCAAGAAATATTTGAGGAATTAAAAAGAAGAAAAAAATGAGGTGATAAAATGGAAGATTATCCTCGTTGGAGAGACGGATTAACTGACCAATTATTTAAGGCAATATTGCTCTTAAAAAACGAAAAGGAATGTTACAGTTTTTTTGAAGATTTAGCTACCATCAATGAAATTAAGGAATTTAGCCAAAGGCTGGAAGTGGCCCGAATGTTAAATGAGGGTTCTACCTATGAAGAGATTGCCCAAAAAACAGGAGCAAGTTCGGCAACTATTAGTAGGGTAAAAAGGTGTTTAAATTATGGGGCTGATGGTTACAAACTAATTCTGGGAAGATTATTTGAGAAAAAGAAATAAGATGATGACCCAAAGTAAATAAAAGGGATTTTAAAAATATACTTTGCGCAAACAATCACTTGACGAAATAGTTGTTATTTGTTAATTAAATAAGTTATTAATGCAAATAAAATCTAGAATAATGAAAAGTATTCGGTAAAAGGGAGTTTTATTGAATGGGGTGGAGTGCAGTATCGAAAAAGACGTATTAGTCCCAGCTATCATAGGCAAGGATAGTGATCAATGATAGCAAGGGATTTTTTTTATTTGTTTTATGTTTTAAAACTTATTGAAAAATCAAAAAATCTAACATTGTATTAAAAATAAATTAAAATAAGGAGAAGAAAATGTACAAAAAACTTTTTATCCCCGGACCAGTTAATGTAACCGAAGATACCTTGCAAAAGATGGCTACCCCGATGATTGGACATCGGGGCAAAGAGGCTTCAAACCTGCAGAGAAACATTAGTGATAAACTAAGAAAGCTGATGTATACCCAAAACGAAATTTTATTATCTACTTCTTCAGGCAGCGGCCTGATGGAGGGAGCTGTTCGTTCATGTACTCAAAAAAGGGCAGCAGTATTTTCCTGTGGTAACTTTGGTAACCGCTGGTTTGCCATGGCAGAAGACAATAATGTACCAGCTGATAAATTTGAAGTTGAATGGGGATTACCTAGCACTACGGAATCAGTAGATCAAGTTTTAGCCACCGGTAAATATGACCTTATTACTATAACCCACAATCAGACTGTGTCATAAATAATTATA